>DASXEJ010000231.1 GCA_036490175.1 Pirellulales bacterium
ATGCTCGCCACCCTGCGCCGCCGCAGTCTGCGACAAAAGGTTTTTGAACTACGCCTGGCCGGCCCGGGCTCGCGAAAAATACGACAACTACTGGAATACACCGTCACAATGGCGGCGTAAAACTGCAAAAGTCGAACTTAGGGGCTCTGATTTTGGCCCTAGTCCACGGCTATGACCACGGCTTCGGAGAGGCCGCTAAGAGCGACCTGACCGGAGCAATAATCGGCGCATGCATTGGAGCCCTCGCGGCTTGGCGATACGTTGATCGTAAACCGCCTTGACTGCAATAACGCACTGCCCCGCATTCTCTTGAAATTCTCAAACGGCATCACTACCAGGCTTCGGGTAGCGGATGATGCGCGCATCAATTTGATCGTGGCAGAATCGGTGGGAAGCCGAGGGCCGCGAGAATGAACAGGCAATATGCCACTGCTGCGACAAAGCCCAGCAGCGAGAAAAGCCGCGGTCGCTCTACAAGTAATCCGATGCCAAGGCCGAGTATCGTGCCCACAACGGGCAGCGCATACCATAGTGGCATGAGAATCACCGGACGATCGAACGGTCCCCGTGATTGGCGAACGCAAGAGGCTACAATTGCCGCGTCTATAGAGAGGCAGATGAATGCGGAGATCATCTGAGCCAGTCCGAACTGGAACCAGCGGCGGCGGGGCGGGGGCGTTACCATGCATTTGATTCTACCGTGATGGTGCGCGGGTGCGGGAAAGTGGTTGCGCCTACCAACCGTTGCATGAAGTCCACACGAGGTTGTGGATCCTGTGGTGATGTGCACGGCTGGGAAAGCCAGCCGTGGCACCCGGCACAGAGCGGATTGCTGTGCATGGAGATTACCGCACCGCATGCCGGTGGTCCGCCCGGCAGCTTGGCCGGTGGCTTCTCCGGCGGCCCGCAAAGTTGGGCCCGCCAAGTTGGGTTTGCCTCGAACGCCCCCCGCAACGTAGGCTTGAGGGCGCGGCGGAAGGGCCTGAAACACCGCTAGCCACGCCCCGGCACCTGCTGTGGTCGGCCGCACTTTTGATGACATACACCATGCTTGCCTCCTGCCCATGATTCGCGTCACTGTTCACAACAGCAAGCAGCAGCGGCAATTGTCGCACGCCAGCGGCCCGCTGGAGTTTGGCCGTGTGATGCAGGGGGACACAGCCCGCGTGATCGTGGACGATCCCTTTGTATCCCGTGATCAATTGCGCGTGACCGAGCGGCAGGGGCGGTTGCACGTCGAAAATATCAGCCGCCACACGCCCATCGAATTGGTGGGCAAGGGAAGCAGTATCGACGTGGGCACGACCGGCGAGTTCGATCTGCCGCTGGAAATGCGAATTGGTACGACACGGATCACCATCGAATTCGAGCAGGGCGGAAAGCAGGGGCCCGATTCGTGGCAGACGATTCTTAAACCGGCTCCGTTGGACAAGGCGGCCATCGTCGCGCCGTTGAACCTGGTTGACGCCCGCGAGCCGATTACACCCGAGCGGCTGACGCAATGGTTCGAGACGGTGATCTCGGTGCAACGTGCGGCCGCGGGCTCGGCGCAGTTCTATCAAGAGACGGCGCAGGCCGTGGTGGGGCTGATCGGCTTGGACGGGGCCCAAGTGTTGCTGCGGCGCGGCAACGATTGGGAAGTCATGGCCAACCACGCGCGGCGTGCGGGCAAACCGCTAGAGTACAGCCGCACGGCGCTTGCGCATGTTGTCGAAGAGCGGCGTACGTTCTATCGCACGCTGGACGTGGCCTCGACGCAGAGTCTGACCGGCATCGAATCGGTCGTGGTCTCGCCGATCGTCGACCCCTCGGGCGAGGTCGTCGGCGCGGTCTACGGCCAGCGCTATCGCAACCTGGGGAGCGAAGGGCCGGCCATTCATCCGTTGGAAGCGCAGTTGGTGCAATTGCTGGCGGCGGCGGTGGGGGCCGGACTGGCGCGGCAGCATCAAGAAGCCGAGGCGGCCCGCTCGCGCGTGCAGTTCGAGCAGTTCTTTTCGTCAGCACTGGCGAACCAATTGCAGGCCGATCCGACGATGCTGGAGGGGCGCGATTGCCAGATCTCGGTGTTGTTCAGCGATATCCGCGGCTTCTCGGGATTGTCAGAGAGATTGTCGCCGACGGCGACCTGCCAGTTGGTCGGCGACGTGATGGAAAGGTTGACCGCGCGGATCGTCGAGCATGGCGGTGTCGTGGTCGACTACATCGGCGATGGCCTGTTGGCGATGTGGAATGCCCCGGCGCCGCAAGCCGATCACGCCGTGCTGGCGTGCCGGGCGGCGCTGGCGATGCTCGACGAGTTGCCATCGCTCAACGAATCGTGGCAGCAGACGCTGGGTAAGCCGCTCGACCTGGGGCTGGGAGTCAACACCGGCGTCGCGCGGGTTGGCAACATCGGCAGCCGGCGACGTTTCAAATACGGTCCGCTGGGGCACACGGTCAACCTCGCCAGTCGACTGGAGGGGCTGACCAAGCATTTGGGTGTGAAAGCGCTGGTGAGCGAATCGACGTGGAAGGAGCTAGCCGGCTCCTTTGCCACCCGCCGGCTATGCCGAGTGCGCGTGGCGGGCATTGCCACGCCTCTCGATGTGTTCGAACTGCATTCGGCCGCGCCAGACGATCCGCGCTGGAAGCGGCAGTGCGAGGGCTACGAAGCGGCGCTTACGCAATTCGAGTCGCGACGCTGGGACGAGGCCTGCCGGACTCTGTACGCTCTGGTCGAAACTCAGGGCGATCGCTACGACATCCCCAGCCTGACGCTCATCGGTCGCGCGGTGGAATGCCTGAAAAGCCCCCCTGCGACATTCGAGCCGGTGCTCGACTTTGTTCAGAAGTAGCGGCCCGGAAATGCCAAAGCCGTCTTCTGCCACCGTGAGGACAGAATTCGAAAGAGATTCTTGCCACCGAGGGCACAGAGATCACCGAGGTGGAAGGATTTTATTTGCGCGTCGGCCGTATCGCGGTGTGCAACGCCATCTGTTGCTCCGTAATTTCTCTCTACCCTTTGGCCCTTTTTCCTTCTTCTTCTCTGAGTCCTCGGTGCCCTCGGTGGCAAATCGTATTCGCCGCAGGCGCTTTGGCCTTGTCGAGCAACTGCGGGAATTCTCTGTGTTCTACGGCAGCTCCTTCAGGTAGATGTTCTTGAAGTACAGCGTGTTGCCGTGGTTTTGCAGCTCGATCTGGCCGGTGGGGAAGAGTGGCTTGTCACGCTCCCAGAAGTTTTCCAGCACCACGTTGTCGGTGACCAACTCGCCGTTCAGCCAAACGCTGACTTTGTCGCCGACCATCTTGATGCGAAACGTGTTCCACTGGCCGACGGGTTTGTCGGCCTTCTTGGTGGGCTTTGAGGGATTCTTCTGGTTGTTGTAAAGGCCGCCCGAGCCTACGCCGTCCGCCACTTTCAAATCCGGATCCCAGATTTGCACTTGTGGCGTGCCGCGCAGGTAGATGCCGCTGTCGCCATCCTTGAGAATCTTCCAATCCAGCAGCAGCTCGAAGTTGCCGTAGTCCTTGGCCGTGCAGAGGCTGCGTCCCTTGCCATCGAAAACGAGCGCGCCGTCGGCAACGTTCCAGTGGGCCCGCATATCCTCGTCGGCCGCCTTTTGTGCGGCGGCCAATTCGCCGGCAGGCGCCTTGGCCTGCTTGGCGGGATTATCGAGCGGGCCAGCAGGCAGACCCTTCCAACCGGCCAGATCTTTGCCGTTGAACAAGGCGGTGAAGCCCGCGGGTGGTTGATTGTCGGCGGCCTGCGCCAACGAGGCCTGACAGCACAGTGCCCCGATAGCAATGAGGAGCGTGGGCAGAATGGAAAACTGTTGGGTGCGAGTCATGCGAAGAGTCCAAGACGATTTTTTGGCGGCCGACGCCGGCCCAGGCACGTGCTTAAGCGCGAGCGTACGACTCGAGGAATCGTGGGCCATCCTAAACGCGGCGCCGGCGGCGAGCAAGTTGGCGCTCGCAGGGCCCCGTTCCTTGGGGCGATTACACGTCGGCAGGCACCCCGCCTGTCGCGACGAGCACGCCGCGATGGCACGGCTTGCCAGTACAGGTCCCCAAGGCTTGGACATCCATTTAGTTGAAAGGACTTGAGGAACGGCTACAATCTCGGGCACTCTTGTGGCGAAGTGCGTCGGCGGTGGCTCTTAGGCATCGACTTTCATCTTTGACCCGCGGAGGTGCTCTGCTATGGCGGATCAACGACCCTTCTCCGGCGGCGGCAGCAATGTCAGCCGTCGCGCGTTCTTAAAAGGCTCTGGTGCCGCGGCGGCGGCCACGGCGCTGGCAACTGGCTCGGGCGTCGCCGAAGCGGCCGACGAAAAATCGAAACTCGTCGGCCCTGGCGCCACGCCGATCAAGTTGAACGTCAACGGCCGCGAGCGCGTATTGCCGGTCGAACCACGCACGACGTTGCTCGAGGCGTTGCGCTACAAGTTGAATCTCACTGGGGCCAAGCCGGTGAGCGTCGACGATTCCAGCGGCGCCAGCATGGTGATCATCAATGGCAAGCCGGCCAGTGCCAACACCGTGTTCGCAATCGCCTGCGTCGGCAAGAAAATTCAAACCGTCGAAAGCCTGGGCGGCGACAAACCGGACGCCGTGCCCGTCGCCTTCTTGCACAACGACGCCATGCAGTGCGGCTTTTGCACGCCGGGCTTTGTCGTGGCGGTGCGGGCCTTTTTGGACAAGAACCCTAAGGCGACCGAGAAGCAAATCCGCGAGGGGCTGAACAGCAATCTCTGCCGCTGCGGCACCTACGCCAATGTGATCATGGCCGCCGTCGAGGTGGTGAAGGGAGGCAAGCGTGGCTAAGAAATACAGCTGGCCCGAGCGGGGCACGGCCTCGCTGATCGGCAAACCGCACGATCGCATCGACGGCATGGCCAAGGCCACCGGCGTGGCGAAATACACCTACGATGTCGCGCCCGAGCGGATGTTGCTGGCCCGCGTCTTGGGTTGCCCGCACGCGCATTGCAAGATCAAGTCGATTGACCTAAGCGGCGCCGAGAAAGTGCCCGGCGTCGTCAAGGCCATGGCGATGAAGGTCGAAGGGAACGAAGTTCGTTGGGAAGGGGATCCCATCGCGGCCGTGGCGGGCGAAAGTGAAGCGGCCGTGGCCGAAGGACTGAAGGCGATCAAGGTCGAGTACGAAGCGCTCGATATCTTCGTCAAGGACGAGGATCTGGCCGCCGCAGAGGCCGCCAAGCGCACGGGCAAACCGGCCAAGAATACCCAGCTCGAAAAAGAAGCCCCGGACGACGCCGACGAAGAGAAATTCGCCGATGAAGAGATCGCCCGACTGCTGAAAGAGTCGGATGTGGTCGTGGAAGGGCATTACGGCATCGACGTCATTACGCACATGTGCTTGGAGCCTCATGGCGCCACGTGCCAATGGGATGGCGACAAGCTGAATGCGTATCTGTCGACGCAAAACGTCTCGGGCACGGCCGGCCAGTTCGCCACGCCGCTCGGTTTGACGGCCGGAGACGTGACCGTGATCTGCGATTTCATCGGCGGCGGCTTCGGCAGCAAGTTCCAGGTCGACAATTTCAACGTCACAGCGGCCAAGATCGCCAAGGAAGTCGGTCGGCCGGTGAAGCTGATGTTGGATCGCGATATCGAGCTGAAGACGGCCGGCTGCCGCCCCAGCGGATATATCAACGTCAAGATCGGCGCCGACAAGAACGGCGTGGTCAAGGTTTGGGATTCGGAACATTGGGGGACCTTTGGCGCTACGCTGGGGGGCGTGGACCAGGGCGTGATCCCGTACGTGTTCAATCCCAAGAATCGCCGCCGCCGCGCGATTCCGATCATCACCAACGCCAGTCCGTCGCGCGCCTGGCGCGCTCCCAATCATCCGCAGGGAAGCGCGATGACACAGGTCGCGTACGACGATATCGCGGGCAAGCTCGGCCTGGACAGCTACGACGTTTTCTTGCGCAATTTGCCGACCGTCTCGAACGAGAAGCAAGAAATCTACAAGGCCGAGATGGAGATCGCCGCCAAGCTGATGGATTGGAAGGCCAAGTGGCACGCGCACGGCAAAGGCCCTGCCAAGGGCTCGGTCGTGAGTGGCCTCGGGATGGCCATTCACACCTGGGGTGGTGGCGGTCAGCCGTCGAACACCAACATCACCATTCACCCCGACGGCGCCGTCGAAGCCACGCTCGGCAGCCAGGATCTGGGGACCGGCACGCGGACCGTGATCGCTTTGGTCACGGCCGAGACGTTCGGCCTGCCGCTCTCGGCCGTGAAGGTGAATATCGGCAGCTCGAAGTATCCGCCCAGCGCGGCCTCGGGCGGCAGCGTCACGATCGCCAGCGTCAGCGAATCGACCCGCCGCGCCGCGCAAGACGCGCTGCGACAGGTCAACGATTTGGTGGCCAAGAAGTTGGGCGTCGAGGCCGACACGCTCGTGGCCAAGGACGGCAAGATCTCGGTCGAGGGAGACGCCAAGAAATCGCTGTCGTGGAAAGACGCCTGCAGCTTGTTGGGCATGATGCCGCTAGAGGTGAAGGGAGAGTTCAAACGCCGCGACGATCAGGGGCTTTCCAGCTCGCAGGTCGGCGGCGTGCAGATGGCCGAAGTCGAAGTCGACAAGGACACCGGCGTCGTCCGCATGCGAAAGTTCGTCATGGTCCAGGATATGGGCCTGGTCATTAATCCCAAGACCGCCAAGAGCCAGATGTACGGCGCGGCGATCATGGGAATCTCTTATGCCCTTTTCGAGCAGCGGATCATGGACCCCACGACCGGCGTGTTTTTGAATGCCGAGATCGCTGACTACAAACTGCCGCGGCTGGGGGACATTGGCGAGATTGTCGTGGAAATCTACGAGCCCGATAGCGAATACAACCGCGGCGTCGTCGGATTGGGCGAGCCTCCGGTCATCAGCCCCGGAGCGACCATCTCGAACGCCGTCTGCAACGCATTGGGCGTGCGTGTGCCGGTTTTGCCTCTAACGCCTAAACGAGTCCTTGACGCTTTGGCGAAAGCGAGGAAAGTCTGATGAAAGCCTTTGAATACGCGGCACCGACTCATACGTTGGGCGTGCTGGAGCTATTGAGCGACGATGCCGAATCGACGGCGATATTGGCCGGCGGCACGGACCTTGTTCCGCTGATGGCCAAGATGATCGTCACGCCGCGGCGCGTCGTGAATATCACCGAAGTAGCGGGCCTGCGCGGTATCGAGGCCGACTCGCTGGGCGTTACGATCGGCGCAGTGACCTCGCTCGACGATTTGCTCGAATCGCCTGAGCTGGCCGAGTTTCCTGCGATTGGTCAGGCTATCGCGGGTATCAACAGCGTCACGTTGCAAGCTCAAGGGACGATCGGGGGCGAATTATTGCAGCGTCCGCAATGCTGGTATTTCCGTGGCGGTCATGGGCTGTTGGCAGATGACGGTCGTTGTGTCGAGGAGGGAGACAATCGCTATCACGCGATTTTTGCCAATGCCGGGCCGGCCAAATTCGTGTCGCCGTCGCGCATCGCGCCGGCATTGATCGCACTGAACGCGCGGGCCCGGATCGTGGGGCCTGGTGTCGAGGAAGAAACCATCATTCCGGTCGAAGCCTTGTTTCGCACGCCGCGCGACGAGCGGCAGCGAGAGCACGTGATCGGTCCAAATCAATTGCTGACGCATTTCCTGTTGCCGCGTGGCGAGCGGTCGGCCAATGCCACCTATGAGGTTCGCCAGACGGCTGGCCCCGATTTCCCCTTGGCCAGCGCCGCGGTAGCACTGTGGATCGAGGATGGCATCGTGCGCGACGCCAATATCGTGTTGGGACAGGTCGCGCCCACGCCTTGGGTATCGTACGCGGCCGTGCAAGCGCTCATCGGCCAGCCAGTAAACCTTGCCACTGCGACCGCGGCGGGCGAGGCAGCAGTCGAGGCTGCAACGCCACTTTCGGATAACGGCTATAAAGTGCAATTAGCCAGCGTCGCCGTACGCAGGGCCATCCTGCTGGCGGCCGGACAAGAGACCGGAGGCATCGACCTGGTAAGTGGCTAGAAGCCGTCGGCCGCGGTAACGGACACTATGGCGGACTGGTCGCAGCGCATCACGACCGTTGAACTTCCAGACGAGGATGATCTACATGGCAATCGAAAACTTACACACCCTGCCAGACGCGGAAGCGGGGCAGGCCTCTTGTCGGCACCTGCGCTCCAAAGGAATGTTCATCACCGGCTGCGCCAATCCGGCTGTCGAAGATGGCCAAGTCGGCGATGGTCATTGCTGGTGCAACCTCACGCAGCACGTGCTCGGCCCGGACGATGATTTCGTCGAGCGCCGCATCTGCACGTCGGGCCGGTCTTGCTTCGTCGCCACGATTTAAAGGTGCCACCGGACAACGCTCACGAGGTGCGTCCGGTTGATACTACGATCGTTGAGAAAACGCTCATTTAACCGGTTCGCCTCGGAATAGTTGCTAGAATTCGCGCTTCCGCTTGCTTCCTGCCTACGCCAGACCCTGCCTGGCCCAGAACGGCGCGTTCCACTGTCATGCAGCAAAACGCCTCGCGGTGAATTGCTGTTAGCCCACCGTTTTAGATCACGCCGCATTTTTCTCGGCGTAATTCTCAAAATCGCACTGTCACAAATTACGCTGTCACAGATTACTTTTTTCAAACTGTTGGGAGTGTCACCATGCATCGCACCCTGAGTTATGTCACTTGCTTCGCAATTCTTTTGATCAGTGCCGTTTCGACGGCGCAGGCCGATGAGCCGGCCTCGGTCGTGCCCGTTCCGCGTGACGCCAAGTGGCTCGAACGGCACACGCAAATCAACGACCGCGCCAAGCAAGGCAACGTCGACGTGATCTTTCTGGGAGATTCGATCACTCAGGGCTGGAACGACAATGCTGTCTGGAAGAAGTACTACGGCGATCGGCACGCGATGAACGCCGGCATCGGCGGCGACCAGACCCAACACGTGCTGTGGCGGCTCGACAACGGCAACATCGACGGCATCAAGCCTAAGGTGGCGGTGATCATGATCGGCACGAATAACTGCGGCAGTGGGGCCAAGCCGGAAGATATCGCCGCCGGCGTGAAGGCGATCGTCGCCAAGCTGCGCAGCAAATTGCCCGAGACTAAGATCCTGCTGTTGGGTATCTTTCCGCGCGATGAAAAGCCCGATGGCGCCAAGCGGCTGGTGAACAAACAGGCCAACCAGTTGTACCGCGACGTGGCGGACGGCAAGAACGTGGTCTATCTCGACATCGGCGATAAGTTTCTGGCGGCCGACGGCACGCTTCCCAAAGAGACCATGCCCGACTTCCTGCACTTGACCGAGAAGGGCTACGAAATCTGGGCCAGCTCGATCGAAGCCAAGCTGGCCGAGTTGCTCGGCGACAAGGCGAAGAGTTAGCTCAGCCGCGGGCGCGGCCGCATTTCGCGCATGGCGGCGCACCGTGCGGCGCACAGATGGCGTGCGTAGCTCGCGCTAGTGGCGGCCGAAGCGTTCGCTCAGGCTGAGGCGAAAGATGACGCGGAGCGCGGTCCAGGCTTCGTAGAGATTGATCTTCGACTGTCCCTTGACCCGGTCCACGAAGGTGATAGCGGTTTCGCCCAGGCGGCAGTCTAGGCGTTTCATGCGCCACAACATCTCCTCGTGGAACGAGTAGCCGCGCGAGATGAGCTGGCTGAAGTCGAGCTGCGCAAGCTTGGCCACGCGGTAGCAGCGAAAGCCTCCGCTGCAATCGCGGGTGCGCATACGGAGCAGCAGCCGGGTGTACCAATTGATGCTTTTGCTCATCATCCGCCGCCGTAACGGCCAACCCACGACGCCCCCGCCGGGCACGTAGCGCGAGCCGATCCCCACGTCGATCAGCTCCGCACCGTGGTCGTTCATCGACGCGCGCAGCGGCGCGATGTAGCGCGGATGATGGCTGAAGTCGGCGTCCATCGTGATCACGTAATCAAAGCTGTGCTCGATGGCATAGCGCAGGCCGGCGATGACGGCGCTGCCTTGTCCCAGTTTGCCCGGTCGGGCCAACAAATGCAGCCGTGCGAGGGTGGCGCTTTTTTCCCGCACCCAATTGCCCGTGCCGTCAGGCGAGTTATCGTCGACAACCAGCAATTCGACATCCGGCGCCGCGGCGAATATGGCGTCGACCAGCGCGGGAAGATTCTCGATTTCGTTGTAGGTCGTCAAGGCGACCAGAGTCCGCTGCGACATCGAACGCTCGGGGGTTCCGCGATTGGCAGGCCGCTCGGACTGCGTCTTAAAAAAGAGTACCACACGGCGAGCGACGGGTAGGGGCCGGGCCCTTGGTCGAACGAGACGCCCGCGAGCAAATCGGCCGCTCTGAGGGCGAAGTTTCAGGCCTGGTCCCGGGTGGAAAAGTGGGTTTATTCTAATTCGCGCGTGGGCGCCCGTCGATCCGCGCGTGAAGTGCCGCAGGAACGCGTGCGCCACCACCCAGGGGCGGCCCCTAATCGGGCGGAATAGTTGATGGGCACATCGATTTGCCCAGCGCGCAGCGCCACCGCAAGAGCAAAGGCGGGCGGCGTGCATCGGCACACGGCGGCTGCGCGTTACGCTTTCTTTTTTGCGATCGCCTTAAGCGCCGCCGACTCAGCTTTTTGCTTTGCTTCTAGCGCCGCGATCGCGGCAATCGTGCATGCGGGGCACTTCTTTTTCAAGAAGTTTTCCAGTCGCTGCTTCCCGTATCGCTCGTTCTTTTTGAACGTATAGGGGCTGCTATGCCCGCAGGCGCGCTTGATCTGCACCGTGCCTTCCACGGCTACCTCCCAACAATCCCGCCATCTATCCCCACCTTCTTATAGGCAAGCCAGGAAACAACAGCAAGCGGAATGGCCGTCGATGCGTCCCTTAACGCAAACTGGCTCATCCCTGGGTGCGCGGCCCTGCTCTCTCTGGTGCCGGCCAGGTAAATCCATTGCCTATCTCGCGAGCCCACCCTTCGGTATGAAACCCCGCGGCGGCATTAAGTTTCGCCCTGCCCCGCCGTCGGCAGCGGTCCTATAATCGACAATTACCCGCCCTCTCGGCAGAACTCTCGCGCCAGGTACGATGATCCGCCGCGTTCCTTCGATCCATCCGCCGGCCGTCCGCGATACGCTGCCGCCGACGACGGGCGTCACGTACGACACAGCTTTTTGGCTGTCGTATGTGGCCAATCTGGCGATCATGACTGGCCATAGCCTGCTGTTCCGTTATGCCGACGTGGTTTTCTTTTTCGGCGGCGGCGAGTTGCTGTTGGGATGGATTGTCGGCATCGGCATGGTCGGCAGCCTGGTCATGCGCGTGGCGCAGGGTGTGGGCATCGATCGCTACGGTCCTCGCAAGATGTGGCTGCTCTCGTCGTTACTCTTCATTGTGAGCTGCCTGGGACATTTGTTCGTTACGCAGGCCGAAGGGCCGCTGATTTTTCTGCTGCGTATTGGGTACAACTGCTCGATCGCCGGATTCTTTGGCGCCTCGATCACGTTCATTTCCGCCCGCGCGCCGCGCGCCCGCATGGCCGAAGTGGTGGGCATGCTGGGCACATCGGGATTCCTGGCGATGGTGCTGGGCACGGCCCTGGGAGACGCGCTGTTGGGCGGGGCACCCATGACCCTTTATGGGTTGCGGTTAATGTTCGTGCTGGCGGCGGCGCTCGGGGGCGTGAACATGCTTCTTTGCGCGCTGGCCACACGGCGCGAGAGCTTCCAGCCGCGCTCGCGGCATGTTTCGCCGTTCGGTCTGATGCGCCGGTATCATCCGGGCGCGGTATTGCTGGCCTCGGCGGCCACGGGCTTTGGCCTTAGTCTGCCGGGGACGTTTTTGCGCCCTTATGCAGAATCGATCGGCATCCCGGGCATTGCCCTGTTCTTTGCCGTCTATTGTCCCACGGCCTTCTGCTCGCGTTTTCTCGCGCGGGGGCTGCCGGCGCGGATCGGCAACCGGCGAGTGTTGTATCTGGGGCTGACGGCGATGGTGGCTGGGATGCTGCTGTTCACGGTAGCCACGAACCAGTGGCTGTTGTGCCTGCCGGCGGCTTTCTTGGGCGTGGCCCATGCGCTGCTGTTTCCGTCGGTCATCGCGGCCGGCACGGCTCCCTTTCCCATGCGGTATCGCGGGCTGGCGACGACGCTGGTGTTGGCGATGTTCGATCTGGGGACCTTCGTCGGCTCGCCGATCGCGGGAGCCATCCTGTCGTATTCGTTTTTGGTGGATCTGCCACCGTTTCCCACCATGTTCGTATCCGTGGCAGGCATGATCGGGGCCTGCGCGATCGCGTACGCGCTGTCGCGTCCGCGGGTGGCTTTGCCAGACACGCGCAGCGGAATCACGGTGCTGGGGCCGCCGGCAGGGCAGGCGGCGGGCCGGACGATTTCGCGTTAAGCCCATTGCTGCGTTGCTGCGTTACCTCCTGCGGCCAGCCGCGTCGGGAACCTGCATCGAACTCCGGGCGGCGGCTTGTCAAAGTTAAGGTGGAACGACTCGATTTGTTCGTTTTTATGATTTTTTATGTCTTTTGTATTGAGTTTGTTAATTTCTGTTGCTATAGATTATTGAGAAAGTGAAACCAGCATGGCCGACCGCCTGCCTGTCAGCAATGAATGCCCCTACTGCGGCACCGCGATGACCGTTACGCAGATGGCCTGCGGTGCCTGTCGGGTGGCGATCATCGCGGATTTTCCCATGTCGCGGATGGCCGGGCTGCCGATCGAGCATCAGCGGTTTATCGAGATGTTCGTGCTGGCCGGTGGCAATTTGAAAGAGATCGCCGAGCAGGTGGGGGTTTCGTATCCCACCATCCGTTCGCGGCTGGACAAAGTGATCGAAGCATTGCGGGGCGAGATCGCCAAAACCCAACGTGTACACGGCAACCTGTTGGATGCCGTCGACCAGGGGCAGACCACAGCGGCAGACGCTGCACGGCTCATCAAACGAATCTGACTGCGGAGGTATGGCTATGACGCAAGGCAGTCTCGGCCAGTCACGTGACGACGGTCCGCGCGGCAATAGCGGTTACGTCGAAGGATCGCGTGGCAGTGCAGGAAGTGGATCGTTCGATGAACAAGCGCGTCTCGACGATGCGATGCGGCGCGCGGATCAATTACTTGTCAGGTCGCTCAAGGACGACGAACGGCGTCGTCACCAGCGGCGATTGCTTCTTTTTTCGTTAGGAGGGGCTCTCATGTTGGCGACACTCTGTGCAATTGTGGCGGCCGTGGCGATCGATCGGCCGGTCGGTACGACAAACAACGATCAGGCTAAGACAGACCAGCAATTACAACTGGCCGCGGCTGCGCCCGATGCCGCGCCGGCCGAAAGTGCGGCCCCCGCGCCCAACCCCGAACAAGCGGCGCAGTTTTCTATGACCGGCTGGCAACTGTTTCAGAGTCAGAATTTCGCCGCCGCGCTCGGCAAATTCGAACAAGCCGTGAAACTCGATCCGCAGAACGCCGGAGCCTGGAACGGCTTGGGCTGGGCCAGCTTCAATTCCGGCGATCACGAGCGGGCCGAAAAAGCATTCCAACGTGTCATTAAAATGCAGCCGAAACATTCCGCGGCCCTGAACGGCCTGGGCCAATTGGCACTCCTGGAACGCAAATACGACAAGGCCGAGAAGTATCTGCTGAAGGCGGCTGCTTCGCCCGGCGCGTCGGCGGCCTGGTACGGCTTGACCCGCATCTATCTCCTGGAAGGGAAGTTCGATCAGGCAGCCAAGTGGGGGCGAAAAGCGGCTGCCGCGGATGGAGCGGACGAGACGTGCGAAGCGATGCTCAAAGCCGCCAAAGCGAAGAAGCTGTCCGACGAATTGCGTGCCGAGATCGAGCCGCCGGAAAGTGCTCCTATGCCGGTAGCGGCCGCGAAACCAGGTGTCGAGGGGACGGCCACGGTGGGGCGTGGCTGGCAATTGATGAATCAAGGTCGACGCGACGAGGCAAAGGCCGTCTTCGAGGCGATCCTCGCCAAAGCACCAAAGGATGCCAACGCACTGAACGGAATGGGCTGGCTGTTGCTCGGCGGCGGCGACGCATACGAGGCCAAGCCCTACTTCGAGCGAGCCCTGGCAGCCGATCCAAAAGCGGCCGGCTCGATGAATGGACTGGCGCGGGTGCTGATGAGCCAAGGAGACGACGACGGCGCAATCAAGATCTGGCAAGAGATGGTGGACAAGGTGCCCGGCCCACATGCCGGCACGTCGGGCCTGGCTGATGCCTATCTTGAAAAGGAAGAATTCCAGAAAGCAGTGCCGTTGTTGGAGCAGTTGGCCAAAGCCAACCCGAGCGACGGGCAACTGCAGAAAAAGCTGGCCCGCGCCAAGGCCGGCGGCAGCGAATAGCCACGATCCCAGCAGTCCGACCGTGATGGAACAACTTTCCAACCCTGCGAGACAAGTGGAGCACGTTCCCATGTCGTGGGGCAGACGAGGAGGATTGATCGCGGTCGGACTGCTGCTGGTTCTGAGCGTCGCTGTCACGCTTTTGTTTAAGGCGCGTCCCATAAGCACGAAGTGGCCGGCAGGGAGCGACGAAGAACGCTTTGCACGGGCCTTTGCGGCCCACGACCGCGAGCGGCGTCTCGACACGCTTAGCCAGGTGCTGCAAGTCGTGGGCATCGACATCGACGATCATGAAACGCCGCCTGTGGGCAAAGTCGCGCAAGAACTTCTCGTGCGCGACGGACCGAAGGCGATCCCGATACTGATCGGCGTGATCGACGCCGACAATTCCTACGACACGGTCTACAACGTTGGCTACCACGTGCTGCGCGGCCTGACGAACGTCGAGTACAGTCCGTTTCATGATGGCCCGTGGTGGCGGCGGTGGTGGGACTCGCACAAGCAGGATTTTCCCGCCGACGCGCAGGCGATTGGCATTCCCGAGTTCGACAAGTCGGACAACGGACGGGCCTATACGTCGTTTCCCGCAGATACGGACACGCTGCAGGGAAAGTTACGACTGGCGCCGGAAATTGTGCGCGAGTGGGCCGCGTTTCCGAAGACCGGCAAAATGCCGCGCGCTCGCGAGCAGGAATATGCCATGGCATTAGCTTCGCATCAGGACCCCCACGCAATCCCGTATTTGATCGGCCTGGGTAAGGTTAGTCGTCGCGGCGCCCAAGACTTTCAGAACTCGCTGGGCGAACTCATCATGGCCGGAAGCGAATTTGAAGAGGTGCCGCTAGGATCTGGAAAGTATCTCGACCGCGTGATGGGAAGGTCTTATCAAGAGCTCAGCGGAGACGTCGATTGGTGGCTGGCCTGGTGGCAGGACCATAAGAACGAATATTCGGCCGACGTCGCCGCGATCGAAATTCCCGATTACCAAACACCTTTATCGTTCGATTGGCAAGAGGCTCAGGCGGCGAGTCATGGCAACGATCCCGAGGTGCCACGGTAGCGGCGCGCCACCCAGGGGCGCGGAGCTGCGAGGAGCAATATTCTATGTCGTCAAGCGCAGGGGCCAAGGGACTGGTTGCCGGAACCTTGCTCGTTTGCGTGCTCGGTGGCGCGCTATTCTTCTGGATCGAACGGCAGGATACGAAGTGGCCCACCGGCAGCGATGAAGAGCGATTGGCGCGGGCCATGCTGGACTATGACCGCGCGATGCGTAGCGACTGGCTGAGCGTACAACTGCGCCGGTTCGAGTTGATCGACGAGGAGTTCGAATGGGTCACCGACGTCGCCGCTGAGATTTTCGCGCGCGACGGCGCGCGGGCCATCCCGCTATTGATCGGTGTGATCGAGGCCGATAACTCGTCGTCGACGCTATGTGGCATTGGTTACCACATGCTGGGCACAATGGCGAATGTCGAGCAAGACGCGTTTCACGATGGGGCCTGGTGGAGGCGTTGGTGGGAGCAGCACAAAGCCGAATACCCGGCCGACGTGCGCGCGATCCCGATTCCCCGGTTCGATAAATCGGACTTCGGCCGGCGGCGCAAGCCGTATCCCGACGACATTGACACGCTGCAAGCCAAGTTGCGGCTGGCTCCGGAGCTCGTTGCAGCGTGGAAGAGCTATAACGCCTCGGGCCGCGCCGGACCGCAGCCCGAGCCAGAAATCGGTGAATATGCAGCGGCGCTACGTGCGAACGACGATCCGCACGCCATTCCGTATTTGATCGGCTTGATTGCTGCCGTGCCGAGGAGCGACACGGCATATCGCGTGGGCTTCTTTGGTCTCGGCTACGACCCACGCCAGCCTTGGTCGCTCACGGATGTCGAATACGACGAATCGCATGACGCTGTTTGGTGGCTGCAATGGTGGCAGGAAAACAAGTACCAGTACCAGGCCGATGTGCAAGCGATCGCGATCCCCGATTTTCGGCGGCCGCTTTCATTCGCCTGGCACGAGTCCACTGACGATGACAAGTGGGATGAGTTGCACGATGTTCCCAGCATCGACACGACGGTGGCGGGCAATGACCAGATGCGCTACTTTCTGCACGGCCCTCGCGCCGCTGTCGAAGCGCCGAGCGCCGGATACAAACTGGTGGTCGCGATAACAGGCGGGAACGGCGGCCCAGCTTTTGCGCCGATGGTGCGGCGCTTGCTCAAGTACGCCATGAGCGAGGAGTTCATTGTCGCGGAGCCCGTCGCACTTCCACACAGAGGAGCCATAGTTTGGCCCACGCGCGGTCACTACATCGAGGAGATTGGCCCGCCGCTGTTTTTTAGCGAGGATTTTGTCGAAGCGGTGATCCAGGACATCGGCCGGCGGCACTCAATCGATCGTCGCTTCGTATTCACGCTGGCCTGGAATTCGAGCGTGCCGGCAGCGTTCGCGATTGCCATGCAAGAGTCAACGGCGGTAACCGGCTCCTATATTTCGTTGCTCGTATTACCTACCGAGTGGCCGGGATCGCTTGCCGCAGCGAAGGGGCGATCATTTCTGCTCACGCACACGTTGCGAGACAGCCAGGGCCGGTTTACCTGGTCGAAGCAGTCGCTGCAGCAACTTATCGACGCCGGCGCCATCGTGAAGTCGACCGACCATGGCGACCCGCGTGCTCGACTAGGTCTGGATTACGATCAAGTGCGCGAAGGTCTGCAATGGCTCGTCGGCCAGGCGGAAGTTCGCGCAGGGCAACTATCCGCGCCGTAGCTTGGCGAACAGTTGCGAGTATTCCTGCCGATACACGCGATCCGACGTCGGACGTGCGGCCGAGAGCAGCACTGGATCGTCTTCTTCGATGATGATCAGGTTGTCGTTGTCAGTATCGGCCCAGGCCACGGGGGCCGGAGGTTCGATGGGTTTGGCCGTTTGTACGTACGGCTCTAATAGCGCTGCCAACACGCGTCCCTCGGCAGAGTAAACGTGTGGCATTTGATCCCATACCGCCGCATGCGCCGAAGGGAACCGATCGACGATCACTTCCTCCTGGTCGAACCGCTCGGCGAATGGGTTGGTCGAATGGGCCACTTCGACGCTGGTCGCGCGACGCGGCGGCTCGCCTATTTCCAGCGACGCCAGGCGATCTTCCAGGGCGTCGAGCTGCTGCTCCGGATCTAGCGGCGCTGTTCGATCGAACGCGACCGCAGTATCCAATTCCTCAGCATCGTCGAGCGTAGCGGCACCGTCGAACCGCGCTAGCTCGTCTCGATCGGATTCAAGGTCGAGTTCGGATTCGTCCTGCACCGGCGCCAGCCGCAGGCCGATGTGCGGAGCATCCGAAGTTAGATCGACATCGTCGTCCAACTGCCCGAACTCGATCACAGCGTCTCCATGCGTGGCGGGCGCGGCGGCGCTCCAGGGGGTAGGCAACTGCTGCAGATCGGCCCAAGCTTCTTCGACTTCGCGTTCTCCCAATCGCTTGATGCCGCCGGCGCAGGCCAGCACCAAGGCGTGATCGCACACCTGGTTGATCAACCGCGGCACGCCGTCCGTCGCGCGGTAGATACCCTCCAGGGCGGGCTCGGAAAAAATCTGCTGCGCGCCGACTCCGGCTTTGGTCAGTTGCGCGCGAACGTATTCGAATGTCTCGCGACGATCGAGCGATTCCAGGTAACAACGCGCGGCGGTGCGCTGGCTGAACGATTCCAACTTCGGGCTGGCCAGGTGCTCTTCCAAAAGCGGGCTGCCGGCCATGACGAAGCGCACCCGCGGCTGCCCGCCGACGGTGACATTCGTGATCAGCCGGATTTCTTCCAGCACGCGGGCCGGCAGCGTGTGGGCCTCGTCGGCGATCAGCAGCATGCCGTCGCGCCGCGTCGCGGCGTGCGTCAAATGATCCACGAGCGCCAATCGCAGATCGCCATCGTCCAGACCACGGCAGGGCAATTGCAGCTCGAACAAAATCGCCTGCAGCAGAGCGCGCGGCGAATCAATGCGCGTGGTTCCCAACAGGGCCACTTCGTAGGCTTCGCCGAACTGATGTCGCAGCAACTGGCCAACGAGCGTTTTGCCCGTTCCCGACGGCCCGATCAGCACGCCCACCCCTTCGGCACGGTCGATGCAACGCACCAACGTGCGGCGGGCGGCCTCGATGGCGCGGGCCGGGAAGAATTGCTCGATTTGGGGCGCGGCCGCGAACGGGCGACGCGATAGCTGGAAAAAAGATTCGTACATCGCAGCTTGCCTTATCTTCCTCGGTCCGCCCTCTTGTTTGCACACCCCAACACGCACCGCCCCGGTGACGCCTTGGGCATAAGTACATTCGGCAGCGGCTCCCCTGCCGCTCCACGCGCGTCCGAGCATTCTGGTCATGCCCGCGGTTTCAGGGGCATGGTGAGAGGCGCATGCGGCCCTGACATGACGGATACGCCATGTGGACGTAGAATGACCAGAGCGCACGTATCGTCCACGTTTCGATCAACCCGCTGTCACCGGTTGCTATCACACCGATTGCTAGCATGTTTCGCATCAAGATCTGCGGCATCACACGACCCGAAGACGCCACGGCGGCCATCGACGCCGGCGCCGATGCGATCGGGCTGAACTTCTATCGCGCGAGCTCGCGCTTCGTCGAGGTGGGCGCCGCGAAGAAGATCATGGACGTCATCCGTGGGCGAGTGCTTGCCGTGGGTGTCTTTGTCGACGCACCGCCCGAGGAGGTGCATGCGATTACCAATGAGCTTAGGTTGGAACTCGTGCAGCTCAGTGGGAATGAAACTGCCAACCAAGTGAGCGAGCTGAAAGCACAGCTCGGCCAGACGCCTATCATGCAGGCCGTGCGCGTCGGTCCGCAGGGGGACCACGAGGTGCTAGCACATCTGGCCGCGTGCCGGGATCTTGGCTGCTTGCCACAGATGATTTTGTGGGATGCCTACGACGCCACACAGTTTGGCGGGACCGGGCGAGTGGCCGATTGGCAGTCCGCGGCCCGCTTCGCGGCCAGCGGGGGTTTTACTCCCTTGGTCCTAGCCGGCGGGCTGCGGCCCGATAACGTTGCCGAGGCGATTCGCACGGTCCGCCCCCAGGGCGTAGATACGGCCAGCGGCGTCGAAGTCCGGCCGGGTGTTAAGGACTTTGAGAAAATGCGGTCCTTCGTTGCAGCCGCGCGTGGCGCATTCGACAAGCAACGCGTGGCTGACTAAGATATCGCGGATTGCCGAACAGGCACTTCGCAAGCAAAACTCCCTTTGCATGCCCCTCACAAGGAGTATATCCGTGGCCCAGGTCGACACGCGGTTGCCGTTCAAAGTTGCAGACATGTCGCTGGCCGATTGGGGCCGCAAAGAGATCCAACTGGCCGAGAACGAGATGCCAGGCTTGATGGCGCTGCGCCACAAGTTCGGCAAGTCGAAGCCGCTAGCTGGCGCGCGGATCGCCGGCTGCCTGCACATGACCATCCAGACGGCCGTGCTGATCGAGACGTTGGTCGAGCTCGGCGCGCAGGTCACTTGGAGCAGCTGCAACATTTTCTCGACCCAAGACCACGCAGCCGCGGCCATCGCCAAGGCCGGCGTGCCGGTCTACGCCTGGAAGGGAATGAGCGCCGAGGAGTTCGATTGGTGCATCGAACAGACGTTGATCTTCCCAGACGGTCAGCCGCTGAACCTGATTCTGGACGACGGCGGCGACCTGACATGCATGGTTCACCAGAAGTATCCCGAAATGTTGGCGGCCATCCGTGGCCTGTCGGAAGAGACCACCACGGGAGTTCATCGTCTGTACCAGATGCACGCCCGCGGCGAGTTGAAGGTGCCCGCGATCAATGTCAACGACTCCGTCACGAAGAGCAAGTTCGACAACTTGTACGGCTGCCGCGAATCGCTGGCCGACGGCATCAAGCGGGCCACCGACGTGATGGTGGCGGGCAAGGTCGTCGTCATCGCCGGCTATGGTGACGTGGGCAAGGGTTGTGCCCGGGCCATGCAGTCGCTGGGCGCGCGGGTGATCATTACAGAGATCGACCCAATCAACGCCTTGCAGGCCGCGATGGAAGGTTACGAAGTAACGACCATGGACGACGCCGCCCCACGCGGCAATATCTTTGTCACGGCCACGGGCAACCGTGACGTGATCATGGGCGAGCATATGAAGGTCATGCCCAATGACGCCATCGTGTGCAACATTGGCCACTTCGACCTGGAAATCGACATGGCCTGGCTGAACGGCCAGAAGACCGTCAAAAAGATCGAGATCAAGCCGCAGGTCGACCGTTATACGTTCGCCGATGGGCATTCGATTCTGATCCTGGCCGAAGGCCGTTTGGTGAACTTGGGCTGTGCCACGGGGCACCCGTCATTCGTCATGTCGAACTCGTTCACCAACCAGGTTATGGCCCAATTGGCCCTCTGGACCGAGGCTGATAAGTTCGGCCTGGGCGTGCATGTGCTGCCCAAGAAGCTGGACGAAGAGGTGGCCCGGCTGCACCTGGACAAGCTGGGCGTGAAGCTCACCAAGCTGACGTCGAAGCAGTCCGAGTATATTGGCATCCCGACCGAAGGGCCGTTCAAACCGGACTACTACCGGTACTAAAAGCGAGAGCCGTCCAGGCCAGCATCGGCAACGACAAAGACTTGTCGGGCTGCCGCAAGGGCCCACAGGCGGACCGTTTGACAACTCGCCAGGGCTGCGGGATAACACCCGCAGCCCTGTTTTTTTTGAGCAGGCAAACCACCTTCAGCACGCGAAACCACTCTTTGCTGCCATGCCCGAAATTCAAGCTTTCCGCGGACTGCGTTATGACCTGGGACACGTTGGCTCGTTGAGCGAAGTCATCGCTCCGCCCTATGACGTGATTGGCCCGCAATTGCAGGACCAGCTTTACAAGCGGCATCCGGCCAACGTCGTGCGGTTGATCCTCAACCGGGACGAGCCGGGGGATGATGCGACGACCAGCCGCTACGCGCGGGCGGCCAAGTTCCTGAAGAACTGGCGCAGCGAGGGGATCCTTTCCACCGACCCCGATCCGGCCATCTATGTCTATCACCAGCAGTTCGACTATGCTGGCCGGACGCACACCCGGCGCGGGTTCATGGCCCGGATCAAGCTGCAACGTTTCGGGGAAGGGAAC
Organism: Pirellulales bacterium; assembly: GCA_036490175.1. Lineage (NCBI taxonomy): Bacteria > Pseudomonadati > Planctomycetota > Planctomycetia > Pirellulales > Pirellulales bacterium. The sequence continues at coordinate 21,423 of DASXEJ010000231.1, forward strand.
ATCTATCCCCACGAAGAAACCATGTCCGGCCCTAAGCAGGACCGCCTGCTGCTGACCCGCGCCTGCAAGGCGAATTTGAGCCAGATATTTGGGCTCTATCCCGATCCGCAGAACGAGACCCAGCAGCTACTCGAAAATGCGATCGTGGCGGTGCCTCCGGTCGAGGCCACGGACCATTTGGGCGTCATTCACCGCATGTGGATGGTGACCGACGTAAACGTGATTTCGGCGGTCACCGCGTCGATCGGCCCGAAGCCGGTATTCATCGCCGACGGCCACCACCGTTACGAGACGGCCTGCAACTACCGCGACGAGTTGGCGGCCGCCGGCACGCTGACCGGCAATCATCCGGCCAACTCGGTGTTGATGATGTGCGTCGGCATGGAGGACCCCGGCATGGTGGTGCTTCCCACGCACCGGCTGTTCCGCGGCCTGCCGGCCATGAAGTCGACCGACCTGATCGCCAAGCTGGGAAATGCCTTTACCACGCGGGTTGCCGGCGAAGGGGGAGACCTGGCACCCACGATTTGGAGCGAGATCGAGGGGGAAGGAGATCAAGGAACGCTGGGCCTGTACGCGGCCGCCGACGACCGTTGGGTGCTGGCCCGAATCACTCCGGCCGGCCGTGAGCGATTGGCCAAAATCGCCCCCGAGCACAGCCAGCCCTGGCGGGACCTGGGCGTCAGCATTCTGCATCGCTTGGTGATCGACACGCTGCTGGCCGGCCCCGACCTGTCAAAGCCCCGCTACGTCCACCTGGTGGACGAGGTGGTCGAAGGGATCGAAACGGGCGAGTTTCCGTTGGCGGTCCTGGTCATGCCGGCCACGGTCGACGACATCCAGACGATCAGCCGGCACCAGGAACGGATGCCGGCCAAGAGCACCTATTTCTATCCCAAGCTGCTCAGCGGGCTGGTAATTAATCCGCTCGAGTAGCGGCCGGCCGCTGCTGGCGTGATTTCACCACAGAGGCACTGAGGCACGGAGATGCCGAGTCTTGTCTCGTGCCGGGGATCTCACGTTTCACGTGAAACAGGTTCGCGATGATTGCGCAGATGGCGTGTTTCACGTGAAACAGTCAGTGCAGGAGTTATGCGCAGTTTCACGTGAAACATCGCGCGTGGTGGAATCTGGACAGCCGGTCCTGATCGCCGTCTCCGCTATTCCGGCGCGGCATTGTCGTATTTAAAAACTCTGTGTCCTCGGTGGCAGAATTCTTACGTCGGCCAGCCTGACCTGGCGACAGGCACGGTTGGGCTATCCCTGGGCGGCGCGTCCCGATTAGAATTCTCCGCCCGGCTATGGATGGTCGGCGCGGCAAGCGAAGGGAGTCGCCCAGGTGAGCCGGATCCTCTGCGTGGCGAATCAGAAGGGGGGCGTCGGCAAGACGACCACCGCCGTGAACCTGGCCGACGCGCTGGCGCGTAGCGGCGCGCGCACACTATTGATCGATCTCGATCCACAGTGCAACGCCACCAGTGGGCTAGGAGTCGAGCCGGCGGAGCGGCATCCATTGGTCTCCACGGCACCCTTGCAAGAGTCGCTGCGCCCCACCTCGACCGCGGGGCTGGAAGTGTTGCCCGGCAGCCGCAACTTCCAAGATATCGAAACACTCAGCAAACACACCGAGAGTCAGGCCGCCACGTTGCGGCAGCACCTGGCGGGTGGGCTGACCGCCTACGACTATGTGCTGATCGATTGTCCCCCGTCGCTTGGCCAACTGACGCGCACTGCCCTGGCCAGCGCCAGCGAGGTGTTGATGCCCATCCAGTGCGAGTACTTCGCCATGGAAGGGCTGGCCCAGATGATCGACGTCATTCGCCAGGTGATGAGCGTTCATCCGCAAAGGCTTCAGTTCGGGGGCATCCTCTTGACGATGTATGACCACACGTTGGACCTGACGCACGAAGTCGACAACGAGGTGCGCGATTTTTTTGGCGAGATCGTATTTCAAACGGTGATCCCCCGCGACGTGGCCGTGGCCGAAGCGCCCAGCCACGGCCAATCGGTGCTGGATTATGCGCCGCGATCGCGAGGGGCCTGGGCTTACGCGGAACTGTGCATGGAGGTACTCGAGCGTGAGTAAAGAACGACGACTTGGACGTGGCCTGGAAGCTTTGCTCGGTCGCCCCTTGGAAAGCTACTCGGCGCGCGAGCCAGCTGCCGACGCCGCAACTCCCGCCGATGCTAGCACTGGCAGCAGCGCAGGCGAACAAGTCTTGGTACCGGTCAGCGTCTACGAGATCGATCGCAATCCTTACCAGCCGCGACATGATTTCAACGACGCCGACATTGACTCGTTGGCCGACAGTATCCAAGAACACGGCATGTTGCAGCCAATCGTGGTCCGCCGGCAAGGCGACCGTTTTCAACTAGTGGCGGGCGAGCGGCGCTTGCGGGCAGCCATCAAGGCCGGCCTGGCGCAGGTGGCTGTGCAGGTCCGCGAAGTCGATGATCGGCAGGCGGCCGAGTTGGCCATCGTCGAGAACCTGCAACGCAAGGATCTCAACCCTTTGGAAAAAGGGGGCTCGTTCCAACAGTATCTAGAGCGCTATGGCTGCACGCAGGAAGAGCTGGCCAAGCGACTGAAGATCGACCGCTCGACGGTGGCGAATCTGATCCGCCTGTTGGAGCTGCCCGAGGATGTGAAGTCCGCACTCCGCGCCGGCACGATCACCCAGGGACACGCGCGGGCGCTATTGCCCCTGTCCAGCGAGCGCGAGCAGATCGAATTATGCCAGCGCATTCAAAAGGAGGGTCTGAGCGTTCGCAGCGTCGAGGACCTGGTGCAACAGACCGTGCAGGCGGACGACGGACAGCACGCGCTGCGCCTGGTGACGGGCGAAGCGGAGGAACGCCCGGCCCGGCGACCACGCAGCCAGCACCTGGCGTCGCTCGAGCAAAAATTCCGCGCGGCTTTGGGCTCGAAGGTGGACGTCCGCGAGTCGTCCAAGGGACGCGGCCGGATCGTAATCCACTTTAAGAACCACGAAGAGTTCGAGCGCCTGAGTAAACAACTGTGCGACGCCAAGAAGGGTGCGCAGAGCCACGTGGGGTAGGTAATTTTCCTGGCGTCGCTATGCCAGTGCCACGGGTCCTCAGTTAACGTTCCGTTGGCTGCGGTGTGTCGCACGCCTGGCATGGAATCGCTCGCAGCATGCATCCCCTCGCGATTGCAGATAGAATAGGTCGCTGTGCGCGCGGTTAATATCCGCTACCGCGACGTGCGAGGGGGACGCATCATGTCACGAAGCGATTGCCGATGGGGCATGGGTTTTGTCGCGCTGGTCGTCGTGGGCGCTGGCGTATGTTTCGCGAACGCGGGCGACGATAAAGCCCTAGCTGGAAAGCCATCGTTCGCCGGTGCCAAAGCCGGCGAGGCGCGCGACGTTGCTGGCATCCAACTTTGCTGGTGCCCGCCGGGCAAGTTCTTAATGGGGAGCCCAGCGACCGAGCCGGAGCGACGTCCGGGCGAAGACCAGGTGGAAGTGACGCTCAGCCACGGTTTCTGGATTGGCAAGTACGAGGTCACTCAGGGCGAGTGGAAACGCGTGGTCGGTGAGTTTCCAGAAAAGCTCACGGCCGGCGAAGGGGACGAGTTTCCGGTCTACAGCGTCAACTTCGCCGAGGCCGAAAAATTCTGCCGCAAGCTCTCTGAGTTGGCCCATGCCTCGGGCGCGCTGCCGCAGGATTGGGAGTTCCGGCTTCCCACTGACGCCCAATGGGAATACGCTTGTCGCGCTGGGACGACAACGGCCACGTCGTTTGGCGATTCCCTCAGCAGCAAGCAAGCCAATTTTCAGGGGAAACCGTACAACGGCGCCGAGACGGGGCCGTCGCTCAAACGGGCTGCGGCGGTCGGGAGCTATCCGGCCAATGCCTGGGGTCTGCACGACATGCACGGCAACATCTTTGAGTGGTGCCGCGATTGGCATCACCTGAAATTGCCTGGCGGCGTGGATCCCGACCTCTACTTGGCACAAACCACGGCGCAGCGCAATCGAACGGGAAGCAAGTCACGGGTCCGTCGCGGCGGCTGCTGGGCCGACGAAGGATGGCCTTGCCGCTCGGCGTTCCGGCTGCGTTTCGAACCGGAACGGCGCGCAGACCACATCGGCTTTCGCGTCGTCGCCGTGCAGTTGTAGCGAGCGCCGCGCCCGGGTCACTGAGGCGGAGATGGAGATTGGGTCGGCTCGACAGTCTTCTTTTCCAGGGCACTCTTCATCGTGGCCAAGCCGCGCTCGAAGCCTTTGCCCAGCACGGCGTCCATGTCTGTGCACAGGCACATCAGCTTGCCGAAAAAATCGTTCGTGCCGGAGAGCTTCCAGGTGACTTTAGTATCCGGTTCGGCCAGTCCGTTGGGCACCGAGGCGAATCGGAACGCCATGCGCGCTTTGCCAGCAAAGGGCCTGATGAATTCCTGATCGACATCGACCGAGTCGTTCGGTTCCGATTCGACAATGGTCAAGCTCCCCGCGCCAATCTGTTCGTTGCCATCCCAGGTGAAGCTGGCCCCCTTGCCGGCCGAGGGGGTCGAGATGGTGGACTTTGCATTGGGATCGAGATCTTTCCAGGGACTCCAGGCGTCCCATTTTTGCAGATCGTTGACGCTGTCGAAGACCGCGGCCGGCGGCGCGGCGATCGTCGTCGATCGCTCGACCGAAAAATCGCTCGGTTGCACGCTGACGTAGATCACGAACAGGACGATGATGGCACAAAGTGCCACGAACGACAGCAGAATCTTTTTCCACATGAACCGACGGTCTCCCGAATCAATAGGTGCCAAAAGCCTGGGGCCAATCTACCCTGTCGTCCCGCCAGCGCCAGGGCATCGCGATCGCCGCGTCGTCTATATATCTAGAGGATATTCATCCACAGGTTTCACAGATTACGCGGAAAAATTCAGTGCTGTAACATCTTGGGCCGGTGCGTATAGCGCTTCGTACTCTCGCCCGAGGCGTGATGGGTTCATGTGGTCTGGTCTTATGATTTTGCGGCGGTTGCGGGAAACAGTTTCTCAATCCATGTTTGCCAGTGTGGTCCTTCATGGCGGGCGATTTCGGTCGCTTGGGCGCCGTAATAATAGCAGCTGACTTGTACGTAGACGGTCTCGCCGACCGTATTGACGATCAGTGAACAGGTTCCGGTCGTCGGCTCGTCGAGTCGCACCAGGGCGTAAAAATGATTTTTGCCGGCGCCCGTTTCTTGTACGATCCCGGCCGCGCGCGGCGCGTCGGCCGGCGCCCTCCAACGTTCTCCCGATTGTGCGCGGGTCAGGCCGAACGATTCGGTGAGCGTTTTCCACGCCTGCGATCGCGGGCCGGCGGCGACCGCCACTAGTGGTACGATCGCGCAGGACTGACCCGAGAAATGCGATAGATAGAGCCGCAAAATGCGGAAAAACGTCGGCCAGCCCTCTTCGACGTTTTCGAGTTGATCGTCCCAGTCGTCGCTGCTGGCGAAGAGGCTATGTACGACCCGGACGAGGCACACGCCCCCTGCGCGGGCTTCGACGAACCACTGCGTGGCCAATGCCGGCGCGCTTGGTCCCAGGTCCTGGCTGTCGGCGGCAAATTGCTCGGGCGGTTGCCAGGCGGTGATCGTGGCCAGTGAATCGAGATCCGGGCCGAAGTGTCCGACGACCTTGCCGCCGACGCGGCCTTGGACTTCGCTGGGTACGAACCAGGACGAGATGCCCGGCCCGGTCGCGATCGCCTGCCAAACTTGCTCGGGCGTGCCGGGGACTTCGATTTCGACTTGAACGGAACGACGCCCCGACGGTTCTTTGTGCAGGCTCATGACTGTTTCTCCTGCGGCAGTTTATTAGGAAGAGGATGCGCGACGACAATCAATCGATGGGCGCGACCGCCGGCGGACGACGCATCGTGGTAGCGCGCTACAAGTGTTGTCATGGTGGTGGTCAGATCGCGAGTGAAGGCGGCGCGCTCGGCGGCGCTGCGAAAGCGGATCTCGGTATCGATCGAGAGAGTCGCCAGGCGCTTGTTGGTCTCGCGCGCCCGCGCGATCAGGGCGCCGACTTCGCGCACGACCCGCGCCGCAAGCGCGATCAGATAACCGGCCGAGAGGCGATCGACGATACGACCGGGTTCGGTGGCCACTGGCCCCAGGGCCGTGGGCGAGACGAGATACGACGAGGCCGTGGCCACCAGCAATCGCTCGGTAAGACCTCCCCACTTGCGTTTTTCGGCCACGCGGACCAGGCCATGAGCTTCGAGCGTGCGCAAGTGGTAGTTGATCTTTTGACGCGCGATGCCGACGCGCGTGGCGAGCGTGGCCGCCGAGGCTGGCGTGCCCAGTTCGGCAAGCAGGCGTCCGCGGGTGGGGTCCAAGGCGGCCGACGCGGCGACCGGGTCGTCGATGATCTGCACGTCAAGCATGAGAGCGTTTGTCATGCCCCCAGTCTGCCATTGACAAATTTATTTGTCAACAAAGAAACGCTTATTCCGGCGGCTTTGTTCGAAAATCGTAGTGCCACAGAGTTGCGAAGCGCTGCTCGATTGTCGTGTTCTTTATCTGCGAGATTTGCGTCCTCTGTGGATCGAACTTGTGAGTGCAGCAGGGCAGGGCCTAGTCGCGAGCATTATGCTTGACATATTCCCATGCAGGAATAGACTTCGGAGATGCCACGAGCCGCCACCACCGCCGATGTGTTCAATGCCATTGCCGAGCCGCGCCGCCGCGAGATCATCGACCTGCTACGCAGCGGTCGCAGGCACGCCGTCGGCGATCTGGTGACGCGTTTGCAGATTCCGCAACCGGCCGTGTCGAAGCATCTCGGTGTGCTCCGCAAAGTTGGCATCGTGTCGGTGACCAAGCAGGGCCAGCAACGGCTCTATCAGCTCAACGCCAAGGAACTGAAACCCGTGCACGATTGGGTCAAGACGTACGAACGATTCTGGACGCACCAGCTCTCGCGCATCAAGCAAGCGGCTGAACGGAAAGCGCGCGAGTGATCGCGCGAACTTTTGAAAGCACCAAAGTCTCCTAGAGCATAATCATGGCAACGGTCGCTACCGAGCTGGGCATTTCATCGCTGGAAATCGTCCGCGACGAGATTATCTCTGCCCCAATCGAGATCGTGTTCGAAACGCTGCTCGAACACCTGGGTCCGCACATGGAGACCGGCCCAGGCAATGCGCTGCCGATGAAGCTCGAGGCGTGGCCCAGCGGGCGCTGGTATCGCGACCTGGGGAACAACGCGGGGCACTTTTGGGGTCATGTGCAAGTGATCAAGCCGCCCACGTTGCTAGAGATTTGCGGTCCCCTGTGCATGTCGTCCACGGCGATCAACCACGTGCAATACCGATTGACGCAGGAACCTGCGACGACGCGTCTGTCGTTCGTCCATCGAGCCATTGGAAACATCGCGGCCGATCATCGCGAAGGCATGCCTGACGGTTGGGCGCATAATCTGGCGAACATGCGGGCCGCGGCCGAGCGGCGAGCGCAAGCCGGCGGCTGACGCACCACGCCGAACGGCGTCCAGGCAATGTGCCCTCGGGCATGTGAACTGCGCGATCAAGCATCAAGCAGAGAAAAAAATATTCTTCGACGGCCACGTTGACAGAAAGCCATTGGGCATGTAGTTTACCAATCAGTTAAGTAACCAGTCGGTTAAATACAGATGCAGTCCGATCATCTCAGCACGACGTTTGCGGCCCTGGCCGACCCAACGCGGCGGGCCATTCTGGCACGGCTGTCGACGGGGGAATCCTCGGTGACCGAGCTTGCCAAGCCGTTCGAGATGACGCTGCCGGCGATCTCTAAGCACTTAAAAGTGCTGGAACGCGCCGGGCTGGTGGCGCGCGGTCGCGAGGCTCAGTGGCGCCCGTGCCGGCTCGAAGCGGCGCGGCTGAAGGAGGTGGCCGAGTGGGTTGAGCATTATCGCCGCCATTGGGAAGAAAGATTCGACCGTCTCGACGAATACCTGCAAGAGCTGCAAAAGAAGGCAAAGAAACATGGTCGCAAAAAATAATCCTGCCAACGCCGAGGTGCCCGAGCTGGTGCTGACGCGAGTTTTTGACGCGCCGCGGGCGCTAGTCTTCGAAGTCTGGACCGATCCGCAGCATGTGGCCGCGTGGTGGGGGCCGCACGGATTCACCAATCCCGTGTGTGAATTGGACGTACGGACTGGCGGCAAAATGCGGATCGACATGCGCGGCCCCGACGGCACCGTATATCCATCGCTGGGCGAGTTCGACGAGATTATCGAGCCTGAGCGGATCGTATTTCGTAGCGGTGTATCGGATGGGCAGGGGGGCTGGTTGTTCGAGATCTTGAACACCGTGACGTTTGCCGAGCACGGCGGCAAAACGACGCTGACCCTGCGGGCGCGCGTCCTGAACGCGAAAGACGGCGCGGCGCCGTATCTGTCGGGCATGAACGAAGGGTGGTCGCAATCCCTCGAGCGTTTGGCGGCACACGTGGCAACCGCGTATAGCCGAAGCCTGGCAAACGTCCCCGCTGCGGCTGCCGGCACGGATGGCGCCAACGAAACGGATCGCGAAATCGTGCTCACGCGCGTGATCAACGCGCCGCGCGACCTGGTTTACGAGGCTTGGACCGATCCCCAGCACGTGGCGCAATGGTGGGGACCAGACGGCTTTAAAACGACGGTCCATGAGATGACGGTCCGCCCCGGCGGCGTGTGGCGATTCACCATGCACGGCCCGGACGGTACGGACTATCACGACAAGGTTGTATACAGCAAGGTCGTGAAACCCACGCGGTTAGAGTATTCGCACGGATCGGATGACGATTCTGGGTCCCCCCATTTTCAGGTGACGGTGACTTTCGACGAGCAAGGGGCGACGACGCGCGTTACGCTGCGGACGCTCTTCCTGACCCGTGAACAACGCGATTACACGATCGGCTTTGGAGCTGTGGAACTTGGCCATCAGACGCTCGCGCATCTCGAAGAGCATGTGGCGCGGATGAAAAATCAAGCGGCAAAGAGCTGAGACGCCAGAATTCCAGAAAACCAATTCTAGAGGGATGGCGGGCCGAGTTTGGGACGAAACGCGATGATGGGCGGCAAGCGTCCTGATATGTTTATTCACAACCGCAGCACGGGAGACACACCATGCAGATCAGTCCGTATTTGAACTTCGATGGTCGTTGCGACGAGGCGATCGAGTTTTATCGCAAAGCGATCGGCGCCGAAGTAACCATGCTGATGCGTTTCAAGGACAGCCCTATGGCGGCCGAGCCCGGCATGCTGACGCCTGGATCGGAAAACAAGGTGATGCATGCCAGCCTGAAAATCGGCGAATCCGATGTTATGGCTTCCGACGGCCGCTGCCAGGGTAAGGGGGGATTTCAGGGAGTAACGCTGTCGTTGAGCGTCGCGACCGACGCCGAGGCCGAGCGGTTGTTCAACGCGCTGGCCGACGGCGGACAAGTGCAGATGCCGCTGGCCAAGACGTTTTTCTCGCCACTATTCGGCATGCTGGCCGACCGGTTTGGCGTGGCTTGGATGGTGCTGGTGCGGCAGTAAAGAAAATATGAGCTAGCGAGCAGCATCTGCGCTACGGCCGATGCGCGCTACTGATGGATCGTCGTTCATTGATTATTGATCGTCGATCATCGAGAAACGGTCATCGGTCAAAGTTCGTGACTTAAAACCCTCTCCACTTGCGGGAGGGGGCAGGGTTAGGGGCAATCACTTCGAAACTTTATTGCAAAGGCGCATGGCGATGTGGATAAAAATCCTCGCTGGCGTGGTTCTGGTCATCGTGTTGTTCATCGTCGTGGTGGCGTTGCAGCCGTCGTCGTTTCACATCGCTCGGTCAGCGAGCATCGCGGCGCCGCCGCAGGTGGCCTTCGAGCAGGTGAACGTGATCCGGAACTGGGAGCCCTGGAATCCGTGGCTGAAACTCGACCCGAATGTGAAAACGACCTACGAGGGTCCTGCCGAGGGAAAAGGTGCGATCTCGCGTTGGGTGGGTGATAAGAATGTGGGCGAAGGGAGCATGACGATCATCGAGAGCCGGCCCGACGAATTGGTGCGGCTGCGTCTCGATTTTCTCAAACCCTACGAATCGACCTGCACCGCGGAATTCGCCTTTCAGCCTGAAGGGGATCACACCATGGTGACCTGGAGCATGGATGGCGAGAAGAACTTCGTCACTAAGATGATCGGACTGTTCATGGGCATGGACAAAATGATCGGCGAGCAGTTCGCCAAGGGGCTCACGGACATGAACGCCACGGTCGCGGCGAAAGAAAAGCAGTAGCGGCGTTGCCAGACGCAGTCTACCGGCTGTCCGAAAACCTGGCGCGCATGTGAACTCATTCCTGCGAAAGGACAAACGATGGCGACCGTGAACAAGAAATTGATGTGGGCCGGCTGGGTGGTTTCCGGCCTGGTGACGCTGCTAATGCTGTTTAGCGCCTCGGGCAAGCTGACTGCTTCGGAGGAACTGACCAAGGACTTTGTCGAGAAGCACGGTTACCCGGCGACCGTGCTAGTTCCGCTGGCCATTACCGAACTGGTTTGCGTGGTGTTGTACGTCGTGCCGCAAACCGCGGTCCTGGGGGCGATTTTGCTTACCGGATATCTGGGAGGCGCGGTGGCGACGCACGTCCGCGCCCAAGAAAACTTCGCACCGGCCGTGATTGCCGGCGTGTTGGTGTGGCTAGCGCTTTACCTGCGCGAGCCACGTGTTCGCGCCCTGGCGCCGCTGCGGCAGGTAACGCCCCCCGTTGCATGAGCGGGGAGAACATCGCCCGAGACCAGCGAACGAAGCAATCACCCGCGGCATCCTCTCAAAGCTCCGCAAGGAATTCTCTATGAGCAAACTACGAGTGTTGGTGGGCACGCGCAAAGGAGCGTTTGTGCTGACGGCCGACGGCACGCGCAAGCGGTGGAGCGTCAGCGGCCCGCACTTTGCCGGCTGGGAGGTCTATCATCTGAAAGCCTCGCCCGTGAACCCGGACCGCATATATGCTTCGCAATCGAGCGGCTGGTTTGGCCAGATCATTCAACGTTCGGACGACGGCGGGCAGAGTTGGGCGCCGGTCGGCAACAAGTTTGCCTACGACGGCGTGCCCGGCACGCATCAATGGTACGACGGTACGCAGCATCCGTGGGAGTTTGCGCGGGTCTGGCACCTGGAGCCATCGCTCAGCGAAGCGGAATCGGTTTATGCCGGCGCGGAAGACGCGGCGTTATTTCGCTCGGTCGACGGCGGCACCTCGTGGCATGAGTTATCGGGCTTGCGTCAGCACAAATCCGGCCCGCAATGGCAACCGGGCGCCGGCGGCATGTGTCTGCACACGATCGTGCAGGATCCCAGCAATGCGCAGCGCCTGTTTGTCGCGATCTCGGCCGCCGGCACGTTTCGCACCGACGATGGCGGCCAGTCGTGGCTGCCGATCAACCGCGGTTTGCATTCGGCGCAAATTCCCAACCCAACCGCCGAGGTGGGTCACTGCGTGCATCGCATCGCGCTGCACCCCTCGCGCCCGCACGTGCTGTTCATGCAGAAGCATTGGGACGTAATGCGCAGCGACGACTTTGGCGACAGCTGGCACGAGGTAAGCGGAAACCTGCCGACCGACTTTGGTTTTCCGATCGACGTGAATCCGCACGAGCCGGACACGATCTATGTCGTACCTATCAAGAGCGACGCCGAGCACTTTCCGCTGGACGGCAAGCTGCGCGTCTATCGCAGTCGCACTGGCGGGAACGAGTGGCAAGCTCTGACAAATGGCCTGCCGCAGGAGAATTGCTACGTCAACGTGCTGCGCAACGCCATGTCGACCGACGCGCTCGAACCGAGCGGCATCTATTTCGGCACGACCGGGGGACAGGTCTATGCTTCGGCGGATGCGGGCGAGCATTGGGCGCCGATTGTTCGCGATCTTCCGGCGGTGCTTTCGGTCGAGGTGCAGACATTGCCATGATTCGCGTGATGCTGCCGACGCCGCTGCGGATTCTGGCGCACACCTCGGCCGAGGTGGAGCTCGACGTCGGGACGCCAGTCACGCAGAGTGCCGTTCTCGACGCGCTCGAAGCCCGCTACCCGATGCTGCGCGGAGCGATCCGCGACCAGATCACGCGCCGGCGGCGCCCGTTCGTTCGGTTCTTTGCCTGCGAAGAGGATCTGTCGCACGAGATGCCCGATGCACCGCTGCCAAATGCGGTTGCCCTGGGAAAGGAACCGTTTGTGATTATCGGGGCGCTGGCGGGTGGTTAGAAGTTGTAAACAAGCAAAGCAGTTTTCATCGGACACTACTTTGGTGAGCACTCACGCGATGAATGGCGGAAAGACTACTGGCGGTGGCCTGTCGAAGTCACGGCTTGGCCGGCTTCACGATTGCATGGCTGGATATGTGGCTCGTGGCGAGGTGCCTGGCCTGGTGACGCTGGTCAGCCGGCGTGGCGAAACGCAAGTCAATACGATTGGCGCGAAGACGCTCGGCGGCGATCCGATGCGCCGCGACACAATCTTTCGCATCGCTTCGATGACTAAACCGGTCACTGCCGCGGCTGCCATGATCCTGGTCGAAGAGTGTAATTTGCGGCTGGACGACCCGGTCGATCGTTGGCTGCCCGAGTTGGCAAATCGTCGCGTGCTCACGCGGCTCGACAGCCCGCTCGACGATACGGTGCCCTCCGTGCGGCCGATCACGCTCCGCGATTTGCTGACGTTTCGGCTCGGATCGGGCATCGTGATGGCCCGGCCCGGAACGTATCCGATTCAAAAGGGGATCGATGAAGTACTGCGAGGTCTTGCGCCGCCCCATCCCCAATCGCCTCCGGCGCCCGACGAATGGATCCGCCGTTTCGGCGCGCTGCCGCTATTGCACCAGCCGGGCGAGCGGTGGACGTATCATATCGGATCGGACGTGCTGGGCGTGTTGGTCGCGCGGGCGGCGGGCAAGCCGCTGGACGTTTTTTTGCGCGAGCGCATCTTCGAGCCGTTGGGGATGAAAGACACGGGCTTTAGCGTGCCGACAGCACAGATCGATCGCCTGGCGACAAGCTATGCGGCGGATCCCGCGACGGGCGGGCTGACCGTTTATGATTCGGCCGTGGGAGGAGATTGGGCCAAGCCGCCTGCGTTTCCGGCCGGCGGCGGAGGATTGGTGTCGACGGTCGACGATTACCTGGCCTTCGCGCAAATGCTGCTCCATTACGGCAAGGTCGGCGCCGAGCGGATCCTTTCGCGCCCGTCGGTCGAATTGATGACGGCCGATCATTTGACCCGCGAGCAGAAGGCCCTCTCGGGCCTGACCGCGGGCTATTTCGATAGCCACGGCTGGGGATTCGGCGTTTCGATCGTGACGCGGCGTGACGATGTAGCCGGCAGCATCGGCACATACGGCTGGAACGGCGGGCTGGGGACGACTTGGACTTCGGACCCGTGCGAGCAGATGATCACGATCCTGTTGACGCAGCGCGCGTTCACGTCGCCCGTCCCGCCGGACGTGTGCCTCGACTTCGCCACAATGGCCTATCAATCGATCGACGATTGACGGATGCCCGATCTGCATCCTGGGCGGGGAAGGGTTGGGAGCAGTTCGAAGCGTTTTCCTAGCGTGGCGCTCAGCATGGCGGAGCGTTTTTGCCCCTCACCCTGTCCTCCGTCGCAAGGGGAGAGGATTCTTGCGGGGCGCTAGAGTCTTTTCTTCTTATGTTTTTTATCGAGATGTTTCTCCAGAGCGTCGAGCCGCGCGGCGAAGAAGTCTTGGAACTCGTTCGCCCAGGCCCACACCTCTTTGAGCGGTGCTGAGCGAAGGTGATAGATCCGCTGGCGTCCCTCGCGACGTTCGGAAACGAGGTCGGCGTCCTTAAGGATCTTCAAGTGTTGCGATATGGCCGAGAAGGAAATGCCGAACGGCTCGGCCAGGTCGCTCGCCCGACGTTCCCCCTGCCTGAGCAGGGCGAGCATCGTGCGGCGGGCCGGATGCGCGATCGCATGGAATACGTCATTCTCTTGAGCGGGGCGCATGCGTTACTTCGTCCATTCCGGATAGAGCGCGAGAAGTTCCTCGAAGAGCGGCATCCAGTTCGGCAGCGGCCGATGGTCCAACTGCGCCTCGAGCCGATCGAGCAACACGTGCGTGCCGGGGGCAAAGCCGCGGGCCGTCTGCTGCGTAAGTCGGCGGTAGGTAACCGTCAGCAGCGTATCGCTTCCTTGCGGCATTAATTCGTAGCGGAAAATCGCGTTCTCGCCGTTGGGCATGGGAGGCACCGGGGCGACATTCCATTCATGTTCGTAGATGCGCGGCGGCTGCCAGGTGAGAACTTTGCCGGTCACGTGAAACTGGGCGGGTCCGGCCACCATATCGACCGCGCCGCCGACGCGCCCCTCGATCGTGGCCGACGAACACATCAGCCACTCGCGCAGGTCGGCGGGATTGGTGATGGCTTCCCAGACCAGCTCCGGCGCGTGATGCAGCAGACGCTTGAAGACGATCGTGGCGCGATCCCCTTCGATGAATACGTGTCCTCGGCGCGTCGTATCGTGCGATTCGGTGGGCATTTTGTTGTCCTCACATAGGCGATTCAGCAGAATAAGTACTTGTCGCTGTGGCACGTGCGCGGCTTGGTCCGCCCCTGTTGTTCGCGGTTTACTGGCCGTCGCATGTGCCGACTGAGAAGCATATTATTTAGTAATAACTAAAATGTCAAGCCGAGAGGCGAGAATTCCATTCGTGCGGATTACACGCGAATGGAATGCGGTGACCGGCGCCGCGCTAGAAACCGCTGCGTGAGTATTTACAATCTGAGATACGGCGCGCCCGATGCGTCGACTGTGGAGGGCGTTTGTAAATGCCCGTCAGAAGCGCGCCTTTTGGCGGCGCGGAAAACTACCGTGTAACACCCACTGAAGAACGGTGCTAGACGATGCTGCGGTTACTCAGATTCCTTGAGCCGTTCATTAACGACCCCAACTACCGCTGGTTGAAAGTGCCGGCCGTGGCGTTTGTCGTCGGTCTGATATTCCTGACATCGATGATTCGCACGGTCGTCGATAATCCGGCCAAGCCGGGCTGGTCGGCAGATAAGCTGCCGATGGTGCTAGGCGTCGCCCTGGTCGGGGCCGTGCTGGGCGCCGCACTAGGTTCGGCGCTCGTGCTCAAGGACATCACGACCGAGCGGCTTGTGGCCGGCGAGCCAGTCAACTTGTTCTTGAAGCTCTGCTTTGCAAACGGGATCGTTTCGTTGCTGCTGTGGAGTGTGGTCGCGGTCGTGGCGATTATCACGGGCGTTGTAGTTTTTGCGCCGCTCTAATCCTGTGCCGTGGACGAGGGAGTGCTGCTGGCAAGCGTTTGCCGCCGGCAAGACAGTGCTGCCAGCGAGTGAATTGACGTGCACTCCCGGCGTCGACCTGACACTGAGTGAACTCCGGCCCGGCGCGCGTTCGGCTTAGCGGCGCCGTTCGTTGGACTCGGTCGTAACGTCATCAATCTTGATCCCGGGGAATGCCTCGAGGGCTTTCAATCGGGCGGCAGCGGTATTGAGCTGGCGGTGCGCCTCTTCAAGTTGTTGTGACGAGATGGCGCGTTGCGAGGCCAGCAACTTTGTGCGAGCGACGAGCTTGCGTTGGTCGCCCAGCTCGCGCATCGCTTCATCGTACGCCGTCTGGACGATCTTGGTCAGAAAATCCAGCTTCTGTTTGGCCGTCTCGCGTTGGATTTTCGCGGCCTTTATTTCCATGGCGGAGGTGTTCGTCCCGACGTGTTCGTACTTCTCGGCCAGACCGCTCACCTGATTTTCGGCAAGGTTCAATTCGCCGCGGGCTTCGATCAGCGCGATGCCCAAGCTCGTGACGTCAAGCTGTTCGACCGATCCTGCGGCCGCCGCCACGACCGTCGTGGTTTTGGCCGACGGTACGGGCTGCGCGCTTTCGACAGCAGGAGTCGACAGCTGAGTGGGGTACGTTGCCGATTCCAGCGTGACAGCGACCGGGGCTTTCGGAGCAGCCGGCTGTGCCCCCGCGAGGAGCGCCGTGGACGAGCCGGAGCGCGGCGCTGCGGCGGCCGCCACGACAGGGTTTTTCAATACGATGCCGGTTGACTTCAATAAAATGGTGTCGACGTCCTGCGGATTCTTGGCCGCCGTCTGGACGACAACATCGAACGATTTCAGATTGTTCTCGTCGTCCCACAAGTTCAGCGTGGTCGAACCGATTTTGCGCCCCTTGAGCTCAATTTTATGGACGGCAGTCTGCGTGACAGTGGCGATGGCTAGGTCCAAGATCTGAGCCCGGGAGATCACTTTTTTGGGCGTGACGATCTCGCTGGTCGTGCCGACGATGACTTTGATCTTGGGTTCGTCGGTCGCTGCCGGCCAAGGGTCGGCGTCAGAGTTAGCGGCGGGCGTAGTGACAGGCTCGGTGGCACCGTCAGTTTCAACGGCGGCGAGGGTCGAAGCGGCCGGGGCCGGGGTTGCACTTGCTTGTGGGCCGGCGGATGGATTTTCGGTTACTGCCGGTAGCACTGCTGCGCCCAAGTAGCCCGGTTCTTCCACTATCGTTGTGACAAGTGGCACGTTCGATGCGGGCCCCACTGCCTCCACCGTTGGTGCCGTGGGCTTGCTTGCCGGTTCGACCTGGCCACGCGTCCAACTGGGCGCCGCGACAATCGCCAGCACGGCAACCGTGACCAGCCCCGGCAACGAGATCTTGCTGACCACACGGTGAGAGAGGATCATCGACAGCCTCCTTTCAAAGGATTTACGGTCGCGCGAGCGCACGCCCAACGCGGGCACAGGTTCCAACGAGCAGGGGGGCAGCGAGAGTGCCAGAAAGGCCTCGGCATAGGCACGTCGCCCGTCAGGCAGCGTGCTGACGGCCAAGGCATCGCAGGCGATCTCCGCCGATTCGCGCAGCCGCCGGCGCGTGAACAGGTAGAGCGGGTTCCACCACCAGATGATGCCAGCCGTGAGCTCGAGCCAGGCTGTCCAGTGATCGCCACGGCGTACGTGGGCCAACTCGTGGGCCATGATGCCCTGCCAGCGCGCGAACTCGGTTTGGTCGGCGAGCGTCGCTGGCCAAATCAACTTCAAACGGCCCAAGCACCACACGAACGGCGACGAGTTCCCGTCGACGACGAAGAGTGGAATCTGCCGCACGCCAAACTCGCGGGCCAGCCGCACGCTCTCGGCCGACAGGTAATCAGGCGCGGCCGTGGCCTCGCGCACCAAGCGGGCGTAGCGTGTGATCATGCGCATATGTCGGATCGACACCACGACGCTGCCAACCAGCCACGCGATGCACAGCAAGCGAACGGGCGTGAACTCTGTACCCCAGGATCGTAGGGCCAGCGCGACGGCCGAGCGTGGCGCATACGGCTTTGTGTCGTACGTGACCGTGTCTGCTGAGACATCCGCCGCGGGTCCGATCGCGTTTGGGGATGTTCCGGCGACGGCAAACTCGGAAGTCATTGCTGCCGCCAAGGGTTTTGCCGTGGATGGTTGCTCGGCCAGATCGACTTCGTGACCAGTGTCGCTCGGCTGCCCTGCCAGGCGTGATTTGTTATCGGACCGCGGCGCTCGTTCTGGCTGGATTTCCGACGCATTGATGTCGCCTGTTGGTGTAAGCGATTCCACGCGATCAGCCAACAGCGACGGGAAATCGGGGGCCGCGACGGGCCACACAACCACGGGCGGCAGCAGAAACTTCAACAGCACGACCAGCCATAAGGCATGCTCGAGCGCGGGGCGCGTAGGAATCAGGCGACAAACAAGCGCGACCGCGGCCACCAACAGAGCGGTTGTTGCCACGTGCTGCGCGACCCACCACCAGATAGTCATGTTGGCCTCGAGGGGCGAAAGGTGACTCACTTGCCCGGCTTGCGCCGCGGGGTACGTTTGGCTTCCATTTGGTCGATCATCTGGCGAAAGCGCTGAATCTCTGCGGCGGTGAAGCGATGCCGTTCGGCAAAGGCCAGCACCAAGGGAGCTGCTTCGCCGGCGGAAAGCTCCTGGGCGACTTCGGTCAGTCGCTGGTGCATGACGTCCTCGCGCGAGACCGCTGCGCGAAACACGAAGGCGAATTGGCTGCGGTCGCTGGCCACGTAGCCCTTGCGTTCGAGCCGCTGCAAGAGCGTGATCACGGTCGAGCGGGTCCACTGCTGCCCCTGCCCGCTGAGCAGCTCGTGAATTTCACGAACGGTATCCGGCCCGTGATCCCAGAGGGCCATGAGGACCTGGCGTTCTGCATCGCTGAGCGCCGGTCGCGTTTCGTGGGTCATGTGATCCCTCCTGCGCTGGGCTCCGCTACCCGGCGGTCCCATCCGTTTACACCGCGTCAATAAGAAGCAATTTATCGACGTGCTGTAAACAAGTCAAGAGCCGTGGGGAAAAAGGCGCGCGCGAGGGGGGGGGGCGAGTAAGAGACGCCAAGCGCGGGCGAAAGATCAATGCGGCGGCAGGGCCGCTTGGCTTACCGGACATCCGGGGCGTCTGGGTGCGACATTGGCAATTGAATCCGTTGCTCAGGCCGAGTCCAATGAGGATCTAGTCACTCGGTCGCAAGTCAGTTGGGAAACAACCACGGCCGAAGTCGGAACGAACCGTCTCGTCGGACCATTGAATCTTGTGATGCACACCATCTGCTCGGCCGCGGCGCGGCGTATTCTCTCGGTCGTGGCGGCACTGTTGATACTTAAGGTTACCGGCAGTGTACTGCTGAATTATCGCGATTATATTCCACCGAACTTCGATTCCGGTTTTCTGCGCGGGCGGGAAGCATACTTCGCAGGCAGTTATCATTGGGTGTTCTATGCCCATATCGTGTCCGGGCCCCTCGCGCTCATCCTGGGACTGGTGCTGCTCAGTGAATATGTTCGGCAATGGTTTCCTCGATGGCATCGTGTGCTGGGGCGTTTGCAAGTCCTCGGAGTCTTATTGTTCGTGGCGCCCAGTGGTCTGTGGATGGCGTTTCATGCCGAGGCGGGGCCGATCGCGGCCTGCGGATTTGCTACTTTGGCCATAGCCACGGCAATTTGCACGGCCATGGGATGGCGATCGGCAGTGAAACGGCGATTTGCTGAACATCGTCGCTGGATGTGGCGGAGCTTCTTGCTCCTCAGTTCAGCCGTGGTGCTCAGAATGCTCGGCGGGCTTGCCACCGTGACCGGTGTTGGGGCACTGTGGATCGATCAAGTGACGCCGTGGGCCAGTTGGCTGGTACCGATCGTGGTGTTTGACTTGTGCGATGGTGGGAATCGATTGCGCAATCGAGCATTCATTCGATCCGTCCGCGCGAGCGCCGAACAGTAGTAGATCGTTCGTGCGGTGGAATCGACGCGGGGCGTCGAGCCACTCTCGATACCGAGTCCCTCAGGTTACGACCTGAGATCACTACTCGTTATCGTCTGCAACGTGGTCCCCATCGCTAATCGAAATAACGACGCGGCGTGCAGCAGCAGGCAAATTAGCGTTAATAAAAACGACTCTGCCATCGCAAAATGCCGCATTCACTCCACCGTTGTGTGCCAGCTTGGATGCCGGCCTCAGACCCATCACGAGCGATTCATCAGCATCCGTGGGAGCCATCCAAGGGACCGACTGCTGAGGCGCGACTTCGATCACCATCAGCGTTTCCGGCATTCCGTCGCTGATTTCAGACAAATGCCTGGGCTCTGTCAGACGAAAGCAGCCGTTAGTTGCCACGCTTGCCAGGTAAGTGGTGTGGTTCTGTGGAATGTCGGCTGCGGGACAATGAAACATCGTTAGCGGGGTTTGGCAGGCTTCCGCGTTCGCAGGATCGTCCCAGGCTTTCGACAGGTCGATCGTCTCGTAGAGGTTTCGCTGCTCAAGATAGGGCAGGATCAGCGTTCGCCAACTATGCAGGGGCCTGCCGACTGCGTCGACTGTGTAGGCAGGTGGCAAGGCATGGTAATCGCGTTCATAACTAAGCAGCGCGAGCGCAATTTGCTTGAGATTGTTTCCGCATTGTGCGCGGCGGGCGGCTGGCCGCGCGTTGCGTACGGCCGGCAATAGTAAGCAGGCGAGCAAGGCTAGAATACCGAGCACGATCAACGCAGTGAGCCAGAATCTTGGCTTCTGCTGCGCAGATTCGTTGAAGTTGTCCGGGCTTGTGCCTGAATTTATGGACATTGTCCTGCCTCCGGACTTGTCACGCCGAACGACGACGGGCAGTCCTGTCGAACGCGGTACGCAAGCAGATTCTACGTCTAATCACAATTTAGGGCTAACCAGCCCACGGCGATGGGACGGCAGCGGTAGATATGAAACGCCCCTCCGCATACCTGCTGGTCGCGGGTAAGGCCTTCCATAACGCTGGGAGCAACGATGCAAACTGCCGCTCCCTGCGTGACGCGCAATTAAGTCGAACGGGCCGAAATGCACGACTTTCTTGCGGGATCAGGCGACGTCATGACCCGTCGCCGAGATGGCATGCTATTTAAGACCCCACCATTAGCCGTTTCGTCAAATCGTTTCGCATAGAGAGACGCGCGTGCGACCATCACTACCGGCACGATTCGCTGCGGAACCGGCCAACCGAGTGCGGCGACCAAGTTTGAAGGCGGGTGCCGAGGAATATGTTCGGCACGACGCCGATCGCCCGAGGGCACAAAGAGTATGAGACCCTGGCGGGCGCGGATTTCTGAACCGGTGCCGCTGGTCGATGCCGGATATGGATACGTCCGACCTGGAGCGATCCGGCGCTAGGCCGACCGGTTGCGGCGGCGCCAGCTGGTGCCGCCGATGGTCAGACCGAGGAGCGACCAAACGATCAGGCTGCCCGGCTCGGGAGCAACCGTCAGGCCGACGGCCGAGGGATTGGCTTGGCCTCCCGCATAGGCGACGTTGTCAAACTCGAATGCGTACTGAGTACTTACGGCCACAACGGTATCAAACGGTAAGGCCGAGTTGATATTCACGTAGTAGGTTCCATTCGCACCCTGATCGCCGTTCGCTACGGCGTTGACGTCGCCACCGCTAATGGATCCGACGAACGTGCTGCCATTGTAGAAATTCAACGTGTTGTACAAATCGACCGATCCCCACAGCAGCCCCAAATACTCCTGAGGACCATTGAACAAAAGAGTGACGGCAGAGCTTGTCGTACCGTCGCCGTCGCTGCCACTGGTGATGTACTGGGTACCGTCCTGGCCCGCACCTTGACCAAAGGCGGTTCCGTTGTCGCCAGAAAGATACGGTGCGGCGTAATAGCCGGAGGAAGAACCGCTCACCGCTTGGGCGTCGGGTGTGAACGCTACTCCAATGCTTCCGCCATCCGCCGAGCCTGATGCATTGGCGGCCGTACCACCAACGGCCCCCGCAGGCAGGTCGTCGAATGTCACATAATCGGCCCCGGAGGCCGGACCGCCCCCGACCAGCGGAAGGATCGTCAGAATGTCGGCTTGGGCAACCTGACCGAAGCCCAGCATCGCCGCCAAAGCAACCGCCGGCAAAAGTGTCTTCATGTGCATGGTCGGGCCCTTTGGATAGGACATGCCGGGTGAGGCACGAATTGGTCAAAAACTCTCTTTTCATCCGTATGTAGGCCGCCGTGGACCCGATGCTGACGTGCGGGCGACCAAGAATAGGGGAATTCGCGCCAGGCGGGGGATGAAAAAATGCGTTCCCACCTTCAGGATCTGAAACGCAGCTACCCTATGGCCAGCGGGGTGTTCGAGGCGACGTACCTGGTCGCCGTATTCACGCCCGGCCAAACGTCATGGTGTTGCGGCCAGTATGCTGACCAAATATCAAACGTTTTGCGCCCCAGCAACAGGTCAAACGGCATGTTCATTTGGCTTTTGACGGCCGCTGTGACCAGGGGATCCGAATAGGGAGCGAGCCACCCGCCATATGCGAAGCCGCCACTGGTATCTTCGCCAGGCCCGCCCGGGGCTTGTATGACCCCATCGAGCGAGACAAAGGCAAGCGCAACGACTTTTCTCATGACACTAGTTGCTCCGACGTGCGCTGATCGCCGAGGCGGCGGAAATGATCAAGGCTGCAGAGATGCCGCGGACAGCGCTCATGCTACGAAGCTACACGTTGCTGTATCACGACCATCATTAATGCATCTGAGGCGATCCTTATCTCAGATTTTGCAACGGTCCAACGAACTTGTAGCAGTTGGCGAGTATGCCCGTTGGCGAAGTTTTCGTGCTCTCGAACGCAAATGCACGCGCCGGAGTTCCGGCCGCGAAAAGACGCTTCCCTTGGCCCAGCAGGACAGGATTGACTAGCAGCAGCATCTCGTCCGCGAGCCCATGCTCGAGCAGCGCCGAAGTCAGCGTCGAGCTGCCCGACAGGATCAGGTCTGGCCCGTCCTTCGCCTTGATGGCGCGAACACTTTCCACGAGGTCAGGACCAATGCCCTTGAACGGACCCCATTCCAGGCTCTCTGGCCGGTGGGTTACGACATACTTCGTCGCCGCATTCAGCCTGTCCGCCATCGGGCTCTTCGGTGCCTTAGGCCAAAAACCCGACCACATATCGTAGGTTCGGCGGCCAAGCAGCAGATCGAATCTCTCGCCCCATTCCGAAAGGATCATCGCTAAACCAGCAGGAGTGCGATACGGCCCGCTCCAGTCGCCATAGGGGAAATTGCCGTCGGTGTCCGTACCGGCCTGGATCACGCCGTCGAGCGAGATATGTTCGATGAGTTTCAGCTTTCGCATTTGAAATCCTCCGTCACACTGGTTTCTAATCACAGCACGTCATGGCTGGAGCTTCCAGCCTGTCGCGAAGCGATCCTCTGACTCGCCTGGGGATTGTATGACACCATCAAGGGAGACGAATTCGATTCAACGAGCTTTTCTCAGGACGTCTTCCTCAACGGTCTTCGGGCGGACCGATTGCCTTGCCTTCACCGTGTAGTCGAATGGCGGGATCGAGATTAGACAAATCATCCAAAGAATTTTCGAGCCGGGTTTGCCTTGCCCAAATTGGCAACCGGATTTGAACTCGTCAGGTCAGGACGGGCAAAGCGAGTGTGACGAATTGCACGACGTGCTCCTCGACCTTCTGGAACGGGTTCGCGATCGCCGGAAGGACTAGCGACTCAGCGATGTGGTTTGGGCCGCAAGTATTGATTTGGAACGTTTCCTAGCGGCGGAACCTTCCGCCCCGATGCTTCCAATAAACATTTCAGGTTGGAATAGATCTCGCCTTCGTTGCGGTGGACTTGAGGCAACAGGCCCATTTGAGCGTACGTAATGGGCGTGACGTCAAAAAACGTCGTTTCCCACTCGTATCCTTTGCCCCAAGTGATGCCGGCAAGCCGGGTATCGGTGGTGGCGCCAGTAGTGAGCAGCAATCGCATGATCGGCTCGGAGCGGTTATGGATTGAGTTCACGGTGTGGAATAGCGGCGTGTGCCCGTTGAGGCCGTGTTCGTCAACTTCTGCCCGCGCGTTGACGTCGGCTCCGGCTTCGACGAGCGCGCGCGCGGCGTTGAAGTTTCCATATTCCGCTGCCACGTGAAGCAGTGATACACCGACGAGCGGGGTGAACGCAGAGACCAGCGTCGTCCTGTGTTGCAGCAATGATGGCGTTGCCTGGATGGCAGCCTTGATTGCCTCGACATCGTTCAAGAGCACGGGCGCGACCACTGGGTCTCGAAGCGTAGCCCCCCGCGCGAACAACAAGCGAAGGCAATCGCCGAGGCGGTCAGATCGCTCATATTGTTCGAGTAGCCAGTCGACCGGCGATTTGCCGCGGATCGGTTCAACAGGGTTCGCCCCGGCCTCGAGTGCGATACGCACTTTGTCGACGTGATGGCCGTCGAACGCAGACAGTAGTTGTTGGTCGGCTGTATTCATGTGAGCAATCCGGCACCATCCCCGACACTCTTGCTCGGGTCTCCGAGCTTGAACGCCAAGCACTCACAATTCTATAGAAAGTTCAAATCGCGTCGCCAGTCGCCTTGGCAACGAACAACGGGAGTTGAAGTTGTGATGAGTCGTGGTAACAAGACACCGTTAGAACTTTTCCTGGCCGGCGTCATAGGCTGGCCGACGGCTTTACACTCGACCGCAACGCCACCTATTGCACGTCCGGCGCGTCAATCGAAATGTCCACGCGTCTTAGCTTCTAGGACATAGTCGTCGATGCCATCCGTTGCCGCATTGCGCGAGGTCGTTTCTCAACAACCATCGGATTTCGGATTTACGCGATTTCAGGGCGTTGAATTGCGAGATGGCAAATCGAGACTCCCGCCTGCGAGTTCGGTACGTCACCCACCGCAGGCACGACTAACAGCAATGAAAGGGTTTGCGGAACCGATTCGGAATTTGTCGCACCGCGGGTCGCCAACAAACTGGGCGGAGCCCACGTTTTGCTTGCAGATTTGCATTCGACACGAAGATTATTCAGAATCGGGAAGTCCGTAGCTCGCCCTCTCGGCCGAGTCAGCAATTCAAGATCGACTAGCGAAATCCTGGCTGAGAGATTTTCTGGGTTTCTTCGACGGCCGATTGGCGAGCGCCGGCTCAAATATAGGAAGACCGCTAATGAAGTCGAAAGCAGCTTCCGTTCTCCAAATCGTAGCGCTGGCCGTCGCGACCGTTGGATGGTCTCTATCCGCAATTGCCGGCGAAATCTATATCGTTGACGACAACACCATTGGCGCCTATCCCACCTCGGGCGCGACAGTGCAGAACACGCTGGTCACGGTGGTCCCGAGCGAGCCGGGGATAACGGGCCCGCCTGTAGGCGTCGCGGTGTCCGGAAACAATCTGTTTGTCCTCAGCCCCGGCAGTTCGCTGGGGGGCGCACAGCTTGGCGCCTATAACGCCACAACCGGAGCGACTGTGAACGCCTCACTGCCCGTTGACCTGGGACTCGTCCTCGGGGTCGCTGCGTCTGGAGGGAATCTGTTTGTGGCGAACACCCAAAACAACAAGATTAGTGAGTACACGACCTCAGGGGCGACCGTGAAAGCCTCACTGGTCACGGGGTTGAACAACCCGTCCGTCGTTGCGGTGTCGGGAAATGATCTGTTTGTGGCGAACGCCGGTACTTTTGGCAGCAGCACGGAATTTGTTCCGGGAAGCGGATCGATCGGCGAATACAACGCCACGACGGGCGCCGTGATTCACAAGACGTTGGTTACGGGGTTGACTTCTAACGGGAACAATTATCCGGTTGGAATCGCCGTCTCGGGCGGGAACCTGTTTGTCACCAACCTCAATTCGGTTGCCGAATACAACGCCAGCACGGGGGCCCTCGAGAGTTCGTCGCTCATCCCCGGAGTAGTCGCCCCTTACGGCATCGCCGCGTTCGAGGGAAATCTGTTTGTGGTCGACGCGGCTCAATCCACGATCGGCGAATACACCACCTCGGGAAGCGCCGTGAATGCCTCGCTGATTACCGGCTTGGGCTCCCCGACTGCCATCACCGTGGCGCCTGAACCGTCGACTTGTGTATTGCTGACGACATGTGCTGCCGCGCTGCTGCTGTTCCGCCGGCGCGCGATTGCTCGCTCTCATCGGTGAGCCAGTCGGTTTACACGCACTATTGACGACCCGCCGCCAACGCCCCACCAAGCGCAGCCTCAGAGCGGCCCACGAGAATCACCGCAGCGATCTAAGGTCTCATTTATTCCTCATGTCGGTGAGACTCCCGCAATACGACCGTTTGTCGGCCGAGATCAGACGTTGGCCCGTTTGCGCTTGCGCCAGGATAGCACCCAGGGACTCACGCTCAGCGGCGGATGGCTTTAACGGCCCGCGGGCAGAAGTCACTAACGCCGCCCGTGCCGCAACAGAAACGGCCCGTCACAGACTGCCGTGACGGGCCGTATATCGGTATGTCGGGGCGAGAGGATTCGAACCTCCGACCCCCTGCTCCCAAAGCAGGTGCGCTAGCCAGACTGCGCTACGCCCCGAATCGTGGGCTGTGAACCGGATGGGTCGTGACAGCCAGTTAGGATGGTAACCGACGCCCCCCGATCCGGCAAACGCCTCCTAACGCCGGGCCATTACTGCCCGGCGGAGCGGCATGAGCATCGGCCCTGGCCGCGCCGGTGCACCTCCCGCGAGATCACGGAACATGCGGTCACGCGTGGCATGCTTCGGCAGCGACCAGTTGCTGATCGTAACGCCGTTGTAGATCCGCGAGCGCCGCGGTGTCTAGCGTTGCTGCCGCGAACAGTTTTTCCAGCAACCGGAAATACTCGTCTTGCGATCGAGCGGGGCTGAACGTGATCAGCACCCGGGCGCGCTGCGGGCCATGATTCGTGAAGCCGTGATGGACGCCGCGCGGGACAAAGGCCACCGAACCGGCCGGGCGTGTGAATAAATCGCCGGCCAGGTTGAATTCGACCTCTCCTTCGACAACGCACAGCGTCTCGTCCATCGTGTGGTGGACGTGATAGTCGACCGTGGCCGGGCCGATCGTCAGGTCGTACAGTTCGAAGGCCTGCGCTGATTCGTCGCCGTGTATCCGGGTGACAATATGAAACGGGCCTGCGTCAAACGTTTCGCCTTCGTTGGGTTCCAGGGCGAATGCGGTGCGCGGCATGGCGGATCTCCTGGATGTGAGGAGCGGAAGCGTCGCGGAACTGCAGATGCATTGCTTTCGCTTACTACGGGAAGCATACCTCACGCCCGCCGCCGCCGGCGGATGTGGCCAGCGACGAACGGATTTGCGCTGCCGTGTCGGGCTGATAGCAAGCGAATTCGATCTGGGCGCGGCGGTCCGTTTCGGTTAATAACTGCGACCCACTTCCTGCGTCCTTCGGCCGGGCGTGCCAAGGACGTTGCCGATTTACGATGCGTCTGCTCGGAGCAATTCTGCATGGCCAAGTCGAGAAAGAAAGACAAGTCGGTTGCCCAAGCCGTGGTGAGCACGGCCGCTTATAGCTTGCCGGCGCCCGTGCGGGCGATCGTCAGCACCCGTTGGGGTGCGCGGCTGGCGGTCCTGATCGTGCTGGCGCTGTTGGGGACTGGAATCGCCACGGTCGATTGGACCAGCGGACGCCCGCGGCTGAAGTTCGACAAGCAGCGCGCCCAAGAGGTGCGGCAGGAAGTGCGCGAGCAAGTCGAATCGGTTGCCCACCGCAACCACGAAGGTGGGCTGTTGGAGAGCCACAGCGGCGAGCCAAAGAAGATCGGCGCCAGAATCTTCAAAACTGGGCCGAAATAGACCCTCGCGAAGGATGGCCTTGGCATGACGCGATTTGCTAGCCTGGCTGACTCTTTGCCCTTGCTGCGCGGACGCTCATTCGTTCCGCTGGCAACCGTGCCGGTGGGTTTGTCGATCGCGGCCGTGATCGTGGTGAGCATCGTTTTGCTGAGTGTGCTGGGCGTGGGGTGGTATCACGCCGTAATGCCTCGCGGCCGCTGCGGACGAAAGCACGCCAGGCACGGCTGGTTGTATGTGGCCCTGATCGGATTCATCGCTAGCGCCACACCGCTGATTCCGACAGTGATCTTTGCCGGCATGCAACGTTATGGACGCGTGCCGATGGCGCCGTTCGTGGTGTTGCTGAAGCTGTAGGCGCCTTGCTCGGCCGAATTCGCAGCAACGCTGGACCGATTCTGCGCGGACCTGGCGTTGCCGGCTCTCCAACGCTGGCATAGTTCGCGCGCCCCCGCAGGCCAGTGCGGGAAATCGAAGGCGAACCCCGCCTCGAGCAAACGCCCGGGCACGACACGCCGGCTTTTCAGGATCAATTCCGATTCGGTCCGCATCAGGCGTGTGCCGATCGCCAACATCCATTCCGTGGCCGGCAAGCCGAAACGCGCGCCCCACGCCGCGCGCAGCCCTCGCATGAAGTCGGCATTAGGCAAGGGATTCGGCGCGGCCAGATTCACCACGCCCTCGATTTCCGAGTGCTCGATCAGCCACTCGACCGCGCGGATGAAGTCTTGTTCATGAATCCAGGACATGTACTGCCGGCCATTGCCCGACTTGCCGCCCAGGCCGTGACGCACGAGCGACAGCAGCAGATCGAATGTGCCGCCTCGATCGACGTTCATCAACATCGCCAGTCGAAGCTTGAGGCGGCGGGTCTGAGGTGTGACGAACTCGTCGCACGTTTGCTCCCAGGCACGGGCCACCTCGATGCTAAAACGCCAGGTGTCGGGCGCGTGCGGTTCGTTACCGCCGAGAATGCCCGTCAGTTCGTCGTTAGGGGCGTCGTAGCGGTGCGCGTAGATCGTGGCCGTACTCATTTGCAACCACGCGCGCGGCGGCTGCTGGCAGGCGTTGATCGCCGCGCCGACAGCCCGCACCGAGCGCACGCGAGATTCCATGATCTGCCGCCGATGGCGATTGTTATACCGGCAATTGACGCTGCGGCCGGCCAGATTGATCACGGCGTCGGCCTGTTCGAATTCCGCGGCCCAGTCGCCGACGGTCTCACCGTCCCAATAGACGTTGCGCCAAGCGGCGGCTCGTGGCTGCCGACTTAGGACGACGACATTATGTCCGGACTTATGGAAATACCGGGCTAGCACGTTGCCTACCTGGCCCGAGCCGCCGGGGATGACAATTTTCATCGCGCGCCTCTATGAATCGCGTTGTGATTCGGGGTCGTTGCGTCTTTTGGAGTAACCGCGAATAATTGCGATCTTTAACTCACCCTCAACTGCTGATGGGTCACCATGTTTGAAAAGAACGTCTTCCTGACTGCTCAGCAACACATTCAAGACGAGCAGCGACGCCACCGACCGCATGCCAGTGGCGAGTTCTCGTGGCTGCTGTCGGGTATCACGCTGGCGACCAAGGTGGTCGCCGCGCAGATCCGTCGCGCCGGGCTGGTCGACGTGCTCGGTACCACCGGCACGACCAACGTGCAGGACGAAGTGGTGCAAAAGCTCGACGTGCTGGCGAACCAGGCGCTGCTCACATGCTTGGGCAATCGCGGCAACGTGGGAGTGCTGGCCTCGGAAGAAAATGAAGACCCGGTGGTCGTGCTACGCGATCCGGCTTATGGCAAGTACGTGGTGATCTTCGATCCGTTGGATGGTTCGAGCAACATCGACGTGAACGTGAGCGTGGGGACGATCTTTTCGATCTTTCGCCGGCAACTCGACGGCGCGGCCTTGCGCAGCCCGGAAGATGACGTGTTGCAACAGGGCCTGAAGCAAGTGGCCGCGGGTTACGTGGTGTACGGCGCCTCGACGATGTTGGTCTACAGCACCGGCTATGGAGTGCACGGCTTCACGCTCGATCCCAGCTTTGGCGCGTATGTGCTCACGCACCCCAACATGACCATGCCAGAGAGCGGACCGTACTATTCGGTGAACGAAGCGAACATGGCCAGTTTCCCCGACGCATATCGACGCTTTCTTACGCATTTGCGCGAAGGGAAAGCGGGCCGCACGTATTCGTCGCGGTACGTCGGCAGTTTAGTGGCCGACTTTCATCGCACGCTGCTCAAAGGAGGCATCTTTCTGTATCCTCCGACCGAGCGTCATCCGACGGGTAAGCTGCGCCTGATGTACGAGGCCAACCCCATGGCATTTCTGGCCGAGCAGGCAGGTGGCGTGGCGACCGACGGCAGTCGACGCATCCTGGAGATCAAACCTGAGAGTCTGCACCAGCGCACGCCGCTGATTGTAGGGAGCCGTAAAGAGGCGACGCTGCTCGGTGAAATGCTGGGCAA
The DNA here is from genome assembly GCA_036490175.1 of Pirellulales bacterium. Classification (NCBI taxonomy): domain Bacteria; kingdom Pseudomonadati; phylum Planctomycetota; class Planctomycetia; order Pirellulales; species Pirellulales bacterium. Next base: position 50,998 of record DASXEJ010000231.1, read on the forward strand.
TAGCTAGACGGCCGCGCCATATAGTCCGCAAGCCCGCTCAACTGCGGAAATCGCCGTGGCAGGCGTCGCAAGTCTTGTTCATCTGACTGGCCGCGCTTTGTGCTTTGGGCAGCTCGCCGTTCTTCGTGGCCTCGATGATTTCCTGGCATTGCCGTTCGAGCTGGTCGACGTATTCGCGATACGTCGCGTCGTCGGCGTACTCGTAGCCCTCGGTCTTGATGACCCGGGCCAGCACGGCCAACAGCTCGGCCTCGTGCAGGATCGCGTCGCGATGTTTGGTGAATTCCCCCTTGCTGCCGGTCCAGGGGCCCAGTCGTTCGCGCAGCGAACGCTCCATCCGCTTCATCAGCGGCGGCCGATTGGCGACCTCGGGCCATTGGAAATCCTCTTTGGCATCGCGGGCTTCCAGCGTGCCGCCGCGAACCAGTTCGCTGAGATCCTGACTGCGCAGCTTGGCTTCGTTAAATGAATTATCGGTGCCAACTTTGCAGTTGGAACCGGCCCGCCCGAACAGGTCGCGCAGACTGTTGGCGTCCTTCTGCCAGCGCACCTCGCCGTCGTATTGGCCAATGACGCCGAACAATACCCCCAGCAGCGTCAGTTCCTCGCGCGCGGCCTTATAGGCGCCCCCTTTGAATCCGGTTGGCGTCTGCACGGCTGTTGCGAGCGGCTGTACTTGGGCTTTGACCTCGTTTTCCAAAGTGGTCGACGAGACCAGCGGCGACCATCGTGACCCACTGGGGACCGTGGACGGAACTTTTAACGAGGGAGCGGACGGTGTGGCGTCGTCGGCCGCTTGGGGCGTTGCCTCACCTGGCGCGGGGCCGGTGCCCAGGCGCTCTCGGGCATCGGTGAAGAACGTTTCCAAAACGGCGCGCTCCCACTTGGGAGGTGGGGCGAGCTTGGCAGCCGGGCGACTCCCCTTGGGGCGGTTTAACGGCTGCTGGGCGACCGTCATATTGCACGGCGCGACAAACGTCACGACCAGCACCGTCAGGAGAATTGTCGTTGGATTTGACATGCGGAAACTTCGCGATCGACGACCCATCGGCTTGTTTGTGCCCAAATGCGGCGGAACGGAGACCGTCCGCTGGTCCCACCATCGATTATTGGTCCACTGGCGAATCGCAACAAGTCTGGCGGACGTTTCGCCACAGCCAAGCGTCGCTTCGCACAATTAGACAAGCCAATCGCACCCGGTCGATGCTTATGGTCGTCGCGTGGGCCAAGTAGAGCGGGGCAGGATATAATTCGGTTGATGTCGCGACCTACCAGCAATCGCCGTGAGTTCCTGCAAGGCCGCGCCGCGGCCGATGCACTGGCCGCGGCTATTGATAGGGTTCTTCCCGCCCCGCAGGCGGATCCATCGGCCGCGCCGGCAGCTTCGGAAAGCCAGGACGGCGACCGCTATTTGGTGCAATACGCACGGCAGGCCATGGCCTGCCAGTTCGCGGTGCTGCTCAACGCCGGGCAGTACGACGAGGGGGCCGAATCGGCGATCGCGGCGCTCGATCTAGTCGAGCAGTTGGAAGAACAACTGACCGTCTATCGCGACACGAGCGAGGTCATGCTCGTCAATCGGGAAGCCGCAGCCCGTGAAGTTGTACTCGAGCCGGGCGTCTATGCCCTGCTTTCGAACGCAGTGCGCATGGCGCGCGAGACGGGCGGGGCCTTCGACATAACCGCCGGTCCCCTGGTAAAGACCTGGGGGTTCTACAAGCGGGCCGGGGCCATCCCCAGCGAACATGATCTGCAAACGGCGCTCGCGCGCGTGGGCAGTCAGCATATTGTTCTCGACGACGCGCGCCACACGATCCACTTTGCCAAGCCTGGCATGGAGCTGAATCTGGGGGCGATCGGCAAGGGTTATGCCCTCGATCGGTCTGCACAGCTTCTGGCCGACGCGGGCGTGGCCGACTTTCTGCTGCACGGCGGACAAAGCAGCGTGCTGGCGCGGGGATCGCGCGGCGGAGCGGCAACCGGAGGCTGGTCGGTGGGCCTGCGCGATCCGCTGCGGCCCGAGCGTCGCCTGGCCGAAATTCGGTTGCGCGACCGGGCCCTGGCCACGTCGGGTGCCACCCACCAATTCTTTCGGCATCAGGGGAAGCGCTACGGGCATATTCTTGACCCGCGCACGGGGTGGCCGGCTGCCGGAGTCTTCTCGTCGACGGCCCTGGCTCCCACGGCGGCCGAAGCGGATGCCCTCTCGACGGCGTTCTATACAATGGGGGTCGAGGCGGCGCGGGCCTTTTGTGCCGATCGAGCGGAAATCGGAATGGTACTACTATATCCTGATAAGCAGGGAAGTTCGGTCGAAGTTGCCACGGCCGGGCTGGAAGCCGGCGATTGGCGGTTACTCGACTAATCGGACCTGTTTTCGACTAGGCATGAGGGCCCTCTCCTCTATAGATTATCCAGCCTACATATACTGAGCCGGTTGCCTACGAATAGAATGCGTGGGCCGAGTGCGCTTTCCAGGCGGCCACGATCGCGGCCCTGACATGCATGTTTGACATCCTCCAATTAGAGCACGCTTCGTACCTCGGCATCATCGCCGTCCTGATCCTGACGGGATCGGGGCTGCCCGTGCCTGAAGAGGTGCCCATTGTCGTAGCCGGGGTGGCCGCGTATCACGGCCAATTGAACCCTTGGCTGGCGCTGGCCTCGTGCTTCGTCGGCGCCATCTTGGGCGACTGCGTGATGTACTCGATTGGCTATCATTTTGGCCATAGCGTGCTGCGCGAGCATCCTTGGTTTGCACGGTTTCTCAAGCCCGAGCGCGAAGCCCACATCGAGCAACTCATTAATCAGCACGGTTGGAAGATATTCTTTCTGACGCGGTTTCTGGTCGGTCTGAGGTCGCCCGTCTATTTGACGGCGGGGATCCTACGGATGTCGTTCCGTCGCTTCGTGCTGGTTGATTTGTTTTGTGCGGCGATCGTCATCTGCACGTTCTTTGGGCTGAGTTATTTCTTCGCCGAGCGGATTACGGATTGGTTTCAGAGAATTCGCAACGCCGAAGTGGCGTTGACCGTTTGCCTCGTGGCGGCCGTGGGAGCGGTGGCGTTGTTCTTTTACGTCCGCCATCGGCGACGGCTGGCGCGGATTCGCGTGCGCAGGCAATTGCGTTCCGTACGATTGGATGCGCGGGAGCGCGGGCCCGAGAGAAAGACCGCCGGCTGAACTGCCCGCTGCTACACGCGTCGATACCCAGAGGGCTCATCATTGTGACGCTCTTGGCCGAACTCTGGACGAGTAGGTATCGTGCCACAATTGTGGCGGCGCTGCTGGCGGGAGTCGCCGCGCCCGCCTGGGGCCAATCGCGGCAGATGGATGGCAGCCTGGTCGGCCAGCTGCGCATGTTTCAGTTGCGCGCCCTGTCGGGCCGGATCGCGGCCACGTCGCGGGCTTCGCAGCAGAATCTGACTTCGAACCGCAACAACGGTCCCCGACGCGAGAAGTTGGCGATCGACCTGGCCGGCGGAATGCCCAACGTCAGCTACGAATGTTCCACCAGCGACGAGAAGCTCAGCTTCGAGATCGTCGGCGGGAACAAGGTCACTATCGAAGTCATGCCGCGCTCGGCCAGCAACCATCCGACCATCCGATTCGTACAGCCGGCCGAAGGTTCGCTATCGTTGACGGTCGATGCCGCCGGGCACGTGACGACTTACCATGCCCCCACGTTGTGGCATTTGCTGTTGATCGAGTCCGAGGTTTGCCACGAGCACCTGATTCCTTTCCTGGAAATCATGCGGCCGAGCTGGCAACTCGAGCGGCGAGCGCGACAAGTCGAAGAGGCGCTCTGCCGGGCCGATTCGAACCAGTTCCGGCTATACCACGCGGCCTGGGGGCAAAGCGTGGCCGCATTGACCAACGATCGCTATGCCCAACGCGAACGGGCCGAGCAGCAGCTTTTCGGGTCGGGGCCTGCCGTGCTCCCCTATTTGCGGAGCCTGGAACGGGCGGACCTGGACGCCGAGCAACGGTTCCGCATCAAGCGCGTCATGCGCAGCTTATCGTCCGAAGGGGACGAAGACACGCCCGAGCGCGTCACGCTTTGGCTGTCGGGTGACCCGCGGACCTGGTACGCGTTGCTGTCGCGCCGCGATCTGGCTGTGCGTCGCACGGCACTTGCGAGGCTGTCGCGGTTGCTCGAGGCGGCCGTGGATTTCACGCCGGAAGCGTCGCTAGCGGAACGGAATCAACAACTGGCAATACTGCGCGAGCGATTTGCCGATGTATTGGATCCGCCAGCGCCCACACAGATTAGCGCCCCGCAATAGGCGTCGAGGCACGCGCGCTCGTGGAACGAGTTTGCTCCGCGATGCCGATCTAGTATTCGCGCTTCTCGTCCGCGAAGTACAGATTCAGGATCGAGTTGCGTACGCCGGCGCCGCTGGGCAACTTCTCGCGACCGTGCCAGCTTTTGCGCCACAGCGAATTGGAGACGGCAAAAGCGTAGCCGCTATTGGGGGCGAACGGGAACTGCTTCACCTTGGCGAATCGTCCATGCCAGGAGACCAGTCCCCGCAGCGACGTTAGGCGGCGCTTGTACAGCGCGGTTCCCAAGGCAAGCTGCGTGCGATCCTTCGGCAGGTACAGCTGCATGGTCACGATCTTGGCCCGGCCATCAGGATGGGGGGGGATCTCGTAACCTTCCAAATCGCGCAGCAGACAAGGTCGGCAGTAGGCGACCAGACGCTCGACGTCGGACTCGGGCATGGCGAATCTGAGGGCCAGATCCGGCGCTAGTTTGCGAAAGATGGCTGATTTTAATTCCGGGGCGGAAAGTGCGCGGGAGACGCTGTCCCAGATCGTGCGCTGTCGCTCGGGCAGTGCCGCCAGGTCATCGTCCACCAACGGCAAGACGTCGCGGGTGCTGACGCCGTCGTCGCGAGAATGCTTGTAGGGATGGATCGCGCGATAGCAAGAACCGTCCGGCAACTGCGCCATCATTTCGGCGTAAACGTCGGCTGGAAAAAGGCCCTCCAGGTAGATGTGCGAGAAGGGCTTGTGCTCGGCCGGGGTCTCGTCGACCACGCGCAGCATGTGGGCGAGCATCTCGCGGCTTGTGTCCTTTGGCACGGCAACCCCAACCATCTTGTGGATCCTTCCCGCAGTCGTCCAATTCACGTAACTCGCCGGGTCAGGGATTGTCGACAAAATGGGCCTCGCGATCTAGCCGAACGTGGTAGAGAAAAGAATAAAAATATCGCGCGCTGTCTCCTCAAAGAGCGCCCTGTCTGCGAAGCCTTATCGGTTAGCTAAGTGGTAGGACGTGAGTCGGCGTGACATTTCCGCATTTTTTAGATAGGCAACTACGCTAGCACTCGAGGCTTAGATCCGACACCTGTTGGCGGCTGGCAACGAACGATCGCGAAATCAAAATCGAGCGCCTCCACGGGCGGCGCATCCGGCTGGCTTCGGCCGGGATTAAAGGATCGTAAGGCCGCACTGACGCAAGCACCCGTTTCTTGACGGTCCGATGCGGCACTGCTAGACTCACCCGACTGTACGTGACGGCCCCACCTCGACCGGTTCGCCTTCGATAGGCACGCCCGGCAGCCGCTGCAGGCTCGGCGACCGTTCTCTTTCCATTCTCGCTTTGCGCGAAGGATGCCTACCATGGCTAGCAATGTGAAATATGTCTATTCGTTCGGCCGCAATGGCAGTGATGGCGACGCCAAGTTGCGCGACCTGTTAGGTGGTAAAGGGGCGAATCTGGCGGAAATGACCAAGATCGGTCTGCCGGTCCCCGCCGGGTTCACCATTGGCACGAACGTCTGCACCTACTACTACGATCACGATAGGAAATATCCGCCCGAGCTGCGCGACGCGGTCACGGCCGCTATGGCCAAGATCGAAGCCGAGATGGGAGCCAAATTCGGCTCGACCACGAACCCGCTGTTGGTTTCGTGCCGTTCGGGTGCGCGCGAATCCATGCCCGGCATGATGGACACGGTGCTCAACATCGGTCTCAATGATCAGACGGTCGAAGCCCTGGCCAAGGGGTCGGGCAATGAACGTTTTGCCTGGGATAGCTACCGCCGCTTCGTGCAGATGTACGGCGACGTGGTGCTGGACATGAAGCCCAAGAGCAAGATGGACCACGACCCGTTCGAGGAGCTTCTGGACGCCAAGAAGAAAAAGGTCGGCGTGAAAAACGATTCCGACCTCACGGCCGCACATCTCAAGGAGCTGGTCGCCGAATTCAAGCAGGCCATCAAGCGCGGCACGGGCAAGGATTTCCCCACTGAGCCTATGGACCAGGTATGGGGCGCGATCGGCGCTGTGTTCGGCAGCTGGATGAACGATCGAGCGGTTGTGTATCGCCGCACCTACGGGATTCCGCACGAGTGGGGAACCGCCGTTAACGTGCAGGCAATGGTTTTCGGCAACCTCGGCGACGACTGCGCCACGGGCGTGGCTATGACCCGGGACGTGGCGCTCGGTTTGCCGGGGCTCAACGGCGACTACTTGATCAACGCCCAAGGAGAAGACGTGGTGGCCGGCATCCGCACTCCCAAGCGGATCGAAGAGACGCTCGAAAAGGACATGCCCAAGGCCTATCACGAGCTGAACGAGATCGGCAAGAAGCTGGAGAAGCACTACAAGGAAGTGCAGGATATCGAATTCACCGTGCAGCGCGACCGGGTGTGGATGCTGCAAACCCGCAACGCCAAGCGGACCGGCTTCGCCGCCGTGCGGATCGCGGTCGACCTGGTGAACGAGGGCTTGATCACTAAGCAAGATGCCCTGCAGCCGAAGCGCATTCCGGCAGACGATCTGAATCAGCTTTTGCAGCCGATCTACGACCCGCAAAGCAAGAAGGCCGCGCTGGCCGAAGGGCGCATGCTGGCAAAGGGTATCAACGCCGGGCCGGGAGCCGCCTCGGGCAAGATCTGCTTCCATGCCTCGGATGCCGAGGCCCAGTGGCTGAAAGACAACAAGGTCGAGCTGATTTTGGTGCGCCGCGAAACCAGCCCCGAAGATCTACGCGGTATGAAGATCGCCAAGGGCATCCTCACCGCCTTTGGCGGCGCCAGCTCGCACGCGGCATTGGTCAGCCGACAAATGGGCAAGGCCTGTATCGTGGGCTGCTCGGATCTCTCTGTCGATTACCACAAGGCGACGGTCACCGTTGCCAACCAGGTGCTCAAGGAGGGAGACGTCATCTCGATTGACGGCTTTACCGGCGAGGTTTTCAAGGGGAAGGTGGAAGAGCGCCCCAGTGAGATCTTGCAGGTGCTGATCAACAAGACACTCAAGCCGGCTGAATCGGAAACCTACAAACGCTACGAGCAGCTGATGACCTGGGTCGACGAGCATCGCAAGCTGAAGGTGCGAACCAATGCCGACGAACCGAAGCAAGCGCTGGAAGCGATCTCGTTCGGGGCCGAAGGAATTGGTTTGTGCCGCACCGAGCACATGTTCTTCGATCACATCGACGACTTCCGCGAGATGATCCTGGCCGACACGCTCGAGGATCGCGAGAAAGCGCTCGCCAAGCTGCTTCCGTTCCAACGGAAGGATTTCGACGGATTGTTCCGTGCTATGGACGGACGACCGGTCACGATCCGCTTGCTCGACCCCCCTTTGCACGAGTTCCTACCCCACTCGGCGGCCGAGCAAGAGGCGCTGGGCAAGAAGATCAACATTCCCGCGGCCACGATTGCGCAACGGGTGACGGAGTTGCACGAGTTCAACCCGATGCTCGGTCATCGCGGCTGCCGATTGGGAATCGTCTATCCGGAAATCACGCGGATGCAGGCCCGCGCCATCTTCGAAGCCGCTTGCGACGTGAAGAAGGCCGGTATCAACGTCGAGCCCGAAGTCATGGTCCCGCTGGTTGGCTTCGAGGCCGAGCTGAAGGATCAAGAGCAGATCATCCGCGAAACGGCCACCACGGTCTTTGCCGAGAAGAAGATCGAGATTCCCTATCTCGTCGGCACGATGATCGAGGTGCCGCGGGCGGCCGTGGTATCTGAGCAGATTGCCAAGCGGGCCGAGTTCTTCAGCTTCGGCACCAACGACCTGACGCAGACCACGCTCGGCATGAGCCGCGACGACTATGCCGGCTATATCAACTACTATCGCGAGCACGACATCATCGGCAACGATCCGTTTCAGACGATCGACCAGGCCGGCGTCGGCGAGCTGATGAAGTTGGGCGTGGCCGGAGGCCGCAAGGCGCGACCGAACTTGAAGATCGGCATTTGCGGCGAACACGGCGGAGACCCGGCGAGCGTTCACTTCTGCCACAACATCGGCCTGGACTACGTCAGCTGCTCGCCATTCCGCGTGCCCATCGCACGCCTGGCGGCTGCCCAAGCCGCCGTGGTGAAGAAGTAGCGACAACTGTCGCCTGTAGAAGAAACCACGAATCGCGCGAATGATGCGAATAAAGAATTGTCTTTTATTCGTCCAATTCGTGTGATATGTGGTTTGCGCAGTCTGCTGTAGTTGTCTCGAAAAACATCTCCACGCTGTGCGTAGGCATGGCACCCGTTCACCCTCGGCATTTGGGCGCTGTGGATTTATGTGCCTGTGGCGGGGTTCCACCAGGCGTCTAGCAGCGCACGCAGCTCGATGACCTTGTCGGCATTTTGGCCGGCCATGTTCTTGGTCTCGTGCGGGTCGTGGGCCAGGTCGTAGAGTTCGACGGACTCGTTCGGTTCGTTTATGCGATCGGGCACGATCAATTTCCACGGGCCCGCGACTGCCCAACGCCAGCGCAGATTGGCCGCCGGCTTTTCGAGGTCGATGGCGTTGTGCGTAAAGCATTCGCCGAAGATGGCTGGACGATTCTTCACGGCCCGCTCGTCGAGCAGATTCAGACCCGGCATGTTCTTGTCGGGTGCCTGGCCCAGTGCGGTCAGGATCGTGGGCACTACGTCGAGCGACAGCACCGGAACTGCTGACGTGCGGGGAGCGATCTTGCCGGGCCAACGGACCATGATCGGCGTGCGTAATCCGCCATCGTACGGAGATAGCTTGGACTTGGGGGCCACGCGATCGGCCTCGGGGCTTTGAATCCAGCCGTTGTCGGCCAGGTAGACGACGATCGTATTATCGGCCAGTCCTTGTTCGTCGAGATGATCGAGCAGTTGGCCGACCGTTTCGTCGAACCAGTCGATCATGCCCCAGTACTTGGCCACCGCAAGGGAGCTGGCGCGGTGCTGGTATTTGCTCAGCAGCCGCTCGGGTGGATTGTGTGGCGTGTGCGGCATCATCGGCGCGTACCACACCAGAAATGGCTTGTCCGCCGTGCGCGCGGCGCGGACAAAATCGAAAATCGGCTGCATCGTTTTGCGGCCGATCTGCAAACCTTCGTCGCCATGGCGCTGCCCCACGGTCATGCCGCTGGTGAATCCGCCGCGGCGATAATCTCCTTGCCACCATTTGCCGGTTTGCAGGCTTAGATAATCTTGGGTGCGGAGAATCCGCGGCAAGGTCGGCGTCTCGTCCAGGAACCGATTCATCACCTCGCGCCCCTGGGTGAAAGCCGCCGACTGATGGAACTGCTGCGGCGACATGCCCGCGGGGATCGCCGGATCGTTACACGTGATGCGGTGCTGGTGCGGATACTGCCCTGTGATGATCGACGCCAGGCTCGGGCAGCATAAGCTGCTGGGAACGTAGCCGTGCGTAAAGGTCGCGCTGTCGCGGGCCAACCGGTCGATGTGCGGAGTGTGGATCTCCGGATGCCCCATAAACGAGTAATCCGTCCATGCCTGATCGTCGGAAATGATGAGTACGACGTTCGGCCGATCGGCCGCGATGACAATGGCGGCGTCGCAAGCCGCGACAATGAGTAGCGCAAGGCATGGCAGCCAGCGCAATGGCCAAGAGCGTATCATGGTGTCGATTCCCCGAACTTCGGCCGGTCTCGCTGGTCCCCGTCGTCCAAAAGCGAACCGGCCGCCGCCACATTATACGGTGCCGGTCGGTCGTCTTGACAATCCCCGGGCGCGCGTCAAGCTGGCGGTGCTCGCATTCCCCACCTGATACTCACCAAGGGTCATCTGATGCGTCTCTGTCGGTTCCTTCACGATCGGACCCCGCGTGCCGGCTTCTACGGCGAAGAGTTTATTGTGCCCGTGGCGGCGGCTGCCAAAGCCTTTGGCGATGCCACGCATGAGTCGCTCACGTTGCCGTCTGGCGACGAGTTGATCGCGTTGTTGCCAGGGGGCGAGGCCCACGCCGTGGCAGCAAAACTGTCCGCCTGGCTCGATCGCGCTGGGGCTGCCCTGCCACAATCGGCCCGCGTTCCCACGGCAACCGCACACTTGCTGGTGCCGATCCCGCGCCCCAGCAAGATTCTGCTGCTGGCCGGCAACTATGCCGAGCATATTCGCGAAGGAGGCGGAGTGGCGGCCGAGCGCGCCGAGACTTTTCCTTACGTTTTCATGAAGCCGCCGACCACGACGCTTACCGATCCTGGCCAACCGGTGAAGATTCCCACGATCTCGCCCGGTGCGATCGATTGGGAACTGGAATTAGCCGTCGTCATCGGACGCAAGGCCAAGGGAGTTAAAGAGGCCGACGCACTGAGTGTGGTTGCCGGCTACACGGTGCTGAACGACATCTCGAATCGCAAGTTCCGTCCCAACCCGGGCCGCAAGAAACGCGAGAAGGATGTCTTCTTCGATTGGATGCACGGCAAATGGCATGACGGTTTTTGCCCCTGCGGACCCTGCGTGACCAGTGCCGATGCTGTGCCCGACCCGCAAGCATTGGAAATGAGGCTCCGCGTCAGCGGCCAGGTCAAGCAAGATGCCTCGACCGGGCTGATGGTCTTTCCGGTGGCGGCCGTGATTGAGTTCATATCGAGCTTCGTCACGCTCGAGCCGGGTGATATCATTTCCACCGGCACGCCCTCTGGTGTAGGAAACGCCACGGGCACGTACCTCAAGCCTGGCGACGTGATGGAAGCCAGCATCGCAGGGATCGGCACGTTGGTGACGCCGCTCGTGGCAGAGTGAACGGCGTTCAGACGCGATGCCCTAGAGTTTGAATTGACGTGATGGGTGCCTGGGTGCCATGCCGGGTGCGATGTCCATGCGGGCGTGGACCTGTCCTCGAACGGAAAGTAGTTCGCATGCCCACGCGAGCGTGGGCATGGCACCCGTGAAGATTAACAACGGACTTCCGACGATATCGCAACCGCATAGACCATGTTCCGTCGCAATTCAACGCATCACGAACTGCCGCTACCGCTGTTGATCACCGGGATTGCCGGTGTGGCGGGCTACAATGCGCTCGCGTATTTTCAGGCGCGCTATCCGGGCCAGGTGATCGGCATCCGCCAGCAGGATAATTGGCGATTTCAAGGCGAGGGCATTGTTCCATGCAACGCCGAAGATCCCGTGGGTCTGGCGAGCCTGTTTGAAAAGTACCAGTTCCGCAGCGTCTTGGATTGCGCTGGTAACTGCGCGCTGCGGGCCTGCGAACTCGATCCGGAGCTGGCGTGGCGCATCAACGTCGACGGTGTGCGCAACCTGGTCGATTGCCTGGCAGTGAGGCCAGCGCGATTGGTACACCTGTCGATCGATCTCGTTTTTTCCGGCAACGGTACGGGCGGACATGTCGAGGACGACCCGACCGATCCTGTGACCGAGTACGGCCGCACGATGGTCGCTTCTGAGCAGTTGATTCAAGCAGCGTTGCCCGAGGCTTGCATCCTGCGGATCTCGTTGCCGATGGGGGTCAGCTTCAACGGTCATGCCGGCGCGATCGATTGGATTCAATCGCGCTTCAAGAAGTCGCGACCGGCGACGCTTTACTACGACGAAGTGCGGACGCCGCACTACACCGACTGCTTGAACGAGCTGTGCGAAACGATGCTATCGCGCGAGATCGCCGGTTTGTTCCATGCCGGCGGACCGCGGCCGCTGACATTGTTTCAGATTGCCCAAGTGATCAATCGCGTGGGAGGTTACCCGCCCGAGTGTCTGATGGGATGCTTGCGGGCAGAAGCCGGTCCGGTGCCCCCGCGGGCTGGCAACGTGGCCATGAACTGCGACAAGCTGGCGGCCACATTGGGCTATGAGTCTTTCGACCCCTGGCCGGCCGACCCCCGTTTCGTGCCAACCCACGACACCTGGCACTACGAGCGATCGGCCGATGAACCTGGCTCGTTCGAGTTGCTATCGCAAGTGCTCTATCGCAATCCGCTACGACGCTGATTCTCCTCGCACGGTGTCTGCGGACGGGCCGAAGGGCGGGAAACTCATCGCGGCGCACGCTGATATTGTGGCACTCCCGCAATTGTGATAGCACTCCCTCCCCGGCCGCTTCGGACATTGTGGCTTTGGGCCTATTTGTCCGTTCTTCGCGGCAACCCTACGGCGAGGTCGCGTGGGAGTGCATGCATCACCTCCGGCAGAATTGATCGAGCGATTGGGCCGATTGCAATTGGCCACGGCGCATCAGGTGCGCGCGGCGCAGCGCCACGCTCGGCGGCTGGCAAAGGATCTGGCGTTATTCGACTCGGTATGGGTCGATGCGCTGGTGCAGGCGCGTACGCTCACCACGTTTCAAGCCGCGCGAATCAATGCCGGCAAGAGTGACAGCCTGCGCGTGGGACCATTCGTGCTGCTGGCTCAACTACCTTCGCCGAGCTACGGCGCGTGCTATCGGGCGCGCGAAATTGGTACCACGCAGGAAGTGCGGCTGACCGTCATCGATTGCCCGGATGACCCGGACGCGATGGTCGCTCGCATACGATCTGTGATCGAAATTTCAGCAGCGATCTCCACGCCGCATGTGATTCCGATCGAGCGCTGTGGCGCCGATGGACCTCGGGTGTGGGTCGTCTCGCCCCAAGTCAGCAGCCGAACAGCCGGCGAATTGCTGATTCGCGGCGGCCGGCTTCCTCCGGATGTGGTATGCGAGATTGCCCGGCAAATGGCCGCAGCGTTGACCGTGTGCGAAGTCCGGGGAATCGTGCACGGCGACATCTCGGCCGGGCAGTTGGTGCTGGATCCGTTAGGCGGCGCGCAGTTGATCCATCCTGGATTGCGCGCCGCGGTAAGGGCGAGTGAGGACGATCAGACGAGCGCGCTTGTGCCCGCGGCCTACGACTATATGGCGCCGGAGTTGGCGCGCGGGCTGGCTCCGACGAGCGTGGCGACGGATATTTATGCCTGTGGCGCGCTGTGGTGGCATCTGTTAGCTGGTCGGCCGCCGCTTTCTGGTGCGACAGCGGAGGATCGCTGCCATGCCGCGCAGACGACGCGCATCCGCAGTATCTATCCGATTGCACCCGATACTCCGCGCGTGTTGGTGGACGCTATTGCCCGCTGTACGGAACACGCGATCGAAAACCGGCCCGCGCATTTCGCAGAGCTTTTGGAAATGCTGGGGCCGCCGAGCGATCGTGGGCAGGCGCTGGTCACGCGGCATGTCGAGCGGGGGGCGTCGCCGCCCGAGCGGTTGGTGCGCCGCGTGCGCACGATGCGTCGCTCGCCCAATGCTCCCACCTGGCTGACTGTGGCGGCCGGCGTGCTGCTGGCACTTTCGATTGGAATTTGGCCCCTTTATCAAAGTGGCCTTTCCGACAATGGTGCGGCGGCACGGCAAATTGCCAAGTCCGATGTACCGAACGCCCAGACAAGGTTATCGGTCGCCGCCCCGCGGCTCGCTCCTGCCGGCCAGCGAAATGCTGAACCAAAATCGACAGCACCACCCAATTCAGAAGCCGTGCCAACAGCCGCGGCATTGCCCAAGGGGGTAGCGCCGCAATCGGCGCGCGGCGCGACGAAACCGCGCGACGTGGTAAGGACCGTGGCTCTGCAACCGGTGCCCCCGCGCGTCGAGCCCACGAGCGTGTCGCGCGAGTTTTTGATTTCCGCGGCGCGTCCCCTCGCCTGGGAGCAGGTCCGCCCGCGTGCCGGACAGGTCGTACGTGCCCGCACGGGCGAGCGCGCTCAAGTTGTACTGCCGGCAGGCGGTGGCACGTTGGCGATCGACAACCTACGGTTTGCCGACATCGACTTTGTCGTACCAGCGCTCACGGCTTCGGCGCAGGCGGCGCTCGTCGTCACGGCGCGGCATGTCTCGTTCGAACGATGTTCGTTTCAGTCCGTATCGCCCGCCAGCCTAACCGTGGCGGCCCTTCATTGGTCCGTGGAGGCAAGTAGCGAAACAGAAGGTATGGCGGTGCCGTGTGAATTGTCGATGCGCGAGTGTGTGATGGCGCGCGTCGGCGTCGGCATCTGTGCCGAAATCGCCGGACAAGCCACGCTGAAATTGTCCGACGTTTTGTTTCTCGGCTCGGGATCGTTCGTGAGCATTGTTCCGTCGTCGGTTGCGCGTGGCGCGGAAGCTTCACGCTGGCCCTGCACGACCGATCTGCAACTACGGCATTGCACTGTTCGCGGCGCGGCGTGCGTCTTGGATCTTTCTGCGCCGCGTGGCGACAGCGCGGCGGGTGCGGTACACGTCGACGCCCGCGAGTGTGTCTTCGCGCCGCACGAGGCCGGCACCATCGTGCATGTAACAGGCGGCGTCACGCCGGCCGACGTCCTGCGATCGTTGACCTGGCAAGGCGAGGGCTCGGTGGTCGCCCGTAAGATTCCGGTCGTCCTATGGAGCGCTGCGAGTGGACAACGACGTACTGTGGGGGATGGCAAGCTACCGATCGAAGGGCTGGTGCGCACCGAGCTCGGTTTTGCCGGTGAAGCCGACGAAGGGCCCGACGCGTCTCGGCTGGTCCGCTGGCAGGTTCCCCTCCGCTCGGGGCAGCCGCCAGGTATTGGCGACGTGCCCCTGGCCCTGCCATCGCTTCGGTAATGGGCAAAGTCGGAGTGGCACAAGCCCGCGATTTGACAAGTGCCGAATGCGACCTAGTGTTGCCTTCAGGGACGCCGCAACCTCACTTCACATTTCGCGGGTCCCCACCTTTCGGCTGGACGCCCAGGAGGGCCAGCCATGAGCATGATCCGCCGGTTATTGCGCGGTTCGGAGGGGACGACTTCGGTCGAATACGCCGTCATGTTGGCGATGATTATTGCGTCCGCCATTGCTGCCATCAGCGCTGTCGGCGGACAATCGGGCGGGATGTGGTCGAACATCCAGTCCAACCTGAATATCGCCTTTGGCTCGTAGTCCCTGGCTGAAAGCGCTCGTACTCCGACGGGCCCGCGTGGGCCGCCGGAGTGCGAGCTAGCGGCAGATCCCTCGCTCCTTAGGAAAGCACCGCCAGGCTACGTCCCCCGGGGTCTTAGCCAGGCGACAATCTGGGCGCGCTTTTTAAACGTCGATCGTAAAGCAAAAGCGCCGCCACGGTTTTGGCGTCTTCGATCTCGCCGCGCTCGATCATTGCCAGAATGTCACCAAGGGGCATCGTTTGGGATTCGATCTGTTCCCCCACCTCCAGGCGGGTGGGTCCTGCCGTTAGGCCCGTCGCCACAAACAGGTGCATGCGCTCGTGCAGAATTCCGGGCGAAAACAACATTTGGCACAGCGGCTCGATCACACGTGCCGTGTAGCCCGTTTCTTCGGCCAATTCGCGGTGGGCCGTAACGAGCGGATCTTCGCCGGGCTCGAGTGTCCCGGCGGGAATTTCCAACAACCAGCAGCCGACGGCCAAGCGAAAGTTGCGAATCAGACAGATCCGCCCGTCTTCGAGCACCGGCACAATCGCCACGGCGCCGGGATGCTCGATGCATTCGCGTGTGTTGACGGTTCCGTCAGGCAATCGCTGCTGGCGGCGCAGCACGCGAAAACGGCGTGTCTCGAGCAGAACTTCCGGATAGTCCACTACAATCGGATCCTGCGGTCATTTGATTGATCGCGAAACGCAGCAGTGATAAGATAACGGCAGTGATCGCGTAGTCCAAGGCTGCCCAAGGGCGGCATTATTCTTGCGCAGTTTGACATGCGAGACTTGCTTGGATGGAATGTTTCGCTCGGGCGTTGGGCCGGCATCCAAGTGCGGGTGCATGTCTTCTTCATATTGCTCGCGCTGATCGCGATCTTTCTGGCGAGCGAGAACGATCCTAAAGGGGAATTGGTCGTCGACGCGGCGATCAGTCTCACCATCCTCTTTGTCAGCGTGCTGGCCCACGAGCTGGGCCATTGTTTTGCGGCCCGTCGCATGGGGGGCCGCGCCGACCAGATCATGCTGTGGCCGTTGGGCGGATTGGTGTCGATCAATCTTTCGCACCAGCCGCAAGAAGAGCTGATAACCGCGGCGGCTGGCCCGGCTGTGAATTTCTTCATCGCGTTTCTGGCGTTGCCGGCGCTGTTGATCGCCGGCGTCGACGCGCGGTCACTGTTCAATCCTTTTGCGGCGCCGCAAGCCGCGCAAGGCCTTACCTGGGTCTATTGCGTCCAGATGACCGTGTGGATCAACTGGCTGCTGGTGCTGGTGAACTTGCTGCCAGCTTATCCCTTGGACGGCGGGCGCGTACTGCGCTCGGCCATTTGGCAGAGGAAGGGGTATCGCACGGCGGTGGTGGTTGTCGCGCGGGTGGCCAAGATTACCGCGCTGGCCACATGGATTGCCGCCTGGGCGGTGCATTCGCAATACTCTTACGCGACGCTGCCGCTATTGTTGTTAGGCATGTTGCTGTTCTTCAGCGCCCGACAGGAGACGGAGAGGCTGCAAGATCGCGAATCGGACGAGGGCGTTTTCGGCTACGACTTCTCGCAAGGTTACACGAGCCTGGAGCGCAACTTCGGCACCCCTTCGCGCAAGTCGCCGGGCCTGCTACGGCAATGGCTGGACAGTCGGCGCGAATCACGACGGCTGCGTCAGCAGCGGATCGAAGAAGAAGACGATCGCCGTGTCGACGATGTGCTGGCTCGTTTGCACGAGGTGGGGCGCGACGGCCTATCGGACGACGACCGCGCGTTGCTCGATCGCGTCAGTGCGCGGTATCGAAATCGACAGCGCGGCTGATCTTCGCGTGCCCTCGATCGGCGCATCGCATTCTTTAGACTCTGGCGGCAAACCTTGGCACGTCAGGAACACCCGCGCGAAGATCTGATCGCCGAGGCCACGGCCTTGGTCGAGCGCGTGGAGCTAGTGCTTACGGCCGGCGGTCGGCACGTCGTGATCGGCTTTCGTCGCGACGGCGCCGCGAGTATTTATTTCGATCACGATCCGGCGTTTCATTTCAATACACGCCAGGAACTGCGGCGGGCCTACGTCGCAGGGCAACTTCTCAAGGCCGATCGCGGACATCTG
>DASXEJ010000232.1 GCA_036490175.1 Pirellulales bacterium
CGTCTTGGTCAGCACGGCAAATTCCAGCCGCACGGTCTTGCTGGGATCAAGCTTCTGGACCAGTTCACTGTAGAGCAGCAGTTGGCCGGCAGATTCCTCGGCTTGGTCTTGGCTCCAGCGCGAGCGGGCTGTTTTGAAATCGCGAATTACGAGTTCGTCCCCCGTGTCGATCAGCAAGTCGATCCTGGCCAGCAAGTCTGGACAGCCCGGCACCAGGGGCTCGCGCAACTCTTCTTCAATGCCCAGGATCGTGCCACCTGGCTGTGCCAGATCGCTGGCCTGAAACGCCCGCAGCATGCGATCAGCCAGCCGGCCCAGTGAATCGGCGCTTTCGTCCTTACCGAAATGGACGCTGCCGATGTCCCGATCTTTCCAAGCTTCCTGGTACGCGGTGAGCAGGATATCGAGATCAGGTGCCGGGTTGCCGGCCAGCAGCTCGCGGAAGTGCACCTCTAAGGCTGAATGAATTGCCCCGCCGAAGACCAGGCTTGAACCAACGGTCGTTTCGGGCAGACCTTCCACGTAGCGAAAAAAGTACCTTAGAGGACACGCGGCATAAGTGGTGATCGCAGAGTAGCTGGTATAGTCCCGGCCGGTGAGCTGCATGGCCGTCTGGTTGGGCTCGACGGCTGTAATCATCGGTGCGCACCGTTGCCGTTGGCCGAGGCCTTCAGCTCGTCAATCAGGCTGCTGGCCTCGGTGATCGAAAGCTCTTCAGGATTTTGCACGCTGTAGCGGCCGCTCAGCAGGCTGGCGAGGTTGAGCTTCTGGCGGTCGGCGATGGCATGCAGCGCCCGAGCCTGGGATGCCGTGGCGCGGCGGGCGTTGCTGCGGCGCTGGCCGTTTTGTTGTTGGCCGTTATTTGCGGCCGGTCCGTTGCCGGCCAGTTCTTCGTCCACTGAGGCCTTGGCCAGCATGAAGAGCTGGCGGATTCGGTCTTTCAGTCGATCCGCGTCCCCAACAAGGCTAGAATCGAGTTCCAGCTCAAGGTTTACCGAAGCTCCCCGGCTGCCGTAATTGGCTTCGCCGGTCTTGCGGTTGAAGCCAACGTTGAGTTTGAGCATGATCGTATTCCTGGTCAGTTTGTTTTTTGGATCTTTCGCTGAGCGGATCTATGGTCTCGCAGATCTTACGACGCATTCGTGCGATTCGGACACGATGGAACGAAGTGGCGGTTGAGGAATCCAGCGATGAACTCTCAGCACGCTCGGACGGACCCGACGTAGGGGCAGCGATAGCTGACTACACCGCTGCTCAACTTCTCCGTACTGAGCTGCCACCGGAACCCATGCTAATCGGGCAGTTGTGGAGGCCACATAATTATCGGTGGTCGGTGCTAAGGCGCTGGATCACTGTGGCATCAGCGCTGCTCACGGTCTTAACACTCATTTGGTTGGTCCTGGAGGCATCGTTAATAGAGATTCCAGGGATTCTTTGTCTTCTTGTGAGTATCGTTCTAGCCGGACTGGTAATGGCTGAACTCGTCAACGGCTCCGGTATCGAGATCGAGAGCCAATATGTCACTCCGGGGTCAAACAAGCGATATGATCGAGTGAACCAGTTTCGGCCATCGATAAACAGCCTTCCGCGCTTATTGGGCATTCTGGCGGCGATACTCGCCGGTCTCCTCGTCGGGTTTGCGGGGATTTTCAACGCACTCGAAAATCACTGGCCGGGCTCATTTCGCTACGATGTTTCCGGCTGGGTGTATTTCTCTGTGGCTACGTTTGCAACGGTCGGCTACGGCGACATTACACCTGTATCTGCACTAGCAAGAATCACCGTAATAGCCGAGATCGTGATCGGCATGATCACGAATGCGGTGCTAATTTCCAGCACTGTGTCCTGGCTGATTTCAGATGCACGACTTCGACGGGATGCAGCCGACACTGCCCGTGGCAAGCGGATGAAACGCCGCGAAGAATGGTTTAAGGCGGCAAAGGTCGGGCTGTATGGAGATCCTGGCGAAATGGAACGCCACATTCGGGAGGTGCAGGAAAAGACAAATCGCGAAAAGTCAGGCAATACTGGCGTTGATCCAGAGTAGTGGTCGAACTCAAAAGTTTTTGCTGACTTGTCATCCTGCGACCTTCTGCAACTCCTTGAGCGAAGCCAGCGTCGATGCGACCAGCTTGGTCTGCCGTTTCTGCCGCTTGAGCGAGCGGATCAGATCGTTGGCCTGGGTGGCGGCGTTCCGCAGGGCGGTTCGTAAGGCAACGGCTTGGTCGATGGGTGAACCGGCTGACGGATTTGCCGGTTGCAAGCGCCGACGCTTCTGTTTCTCGGCGGCAGGTTGCTCGACCGTTTGTTCGGGATTTTGGCTTGGCATGATCTTCAGTTTCCTCCCACGCTTGAATGGAACGGTTTGATTGGTCGCGTTTTGGCCAGATGATTCGATCCGTACGGGATCTTCGCTCGGCTTGATCGCATCCTTGCCGTCGAGCAAAGCCCAGAGATACTGGCGCTGGCCATCGTTGCACTGTGCCGGCGAATCCGGGCCGAAGAAGAACACGTCGGTGAAGCCCAGCTTGAGCGCTTGTGCCACGAACTTCCGGTTTGTGTTGATCGTCACGGCATCGCCGATGTAGCTGGAACCCGAAAGCACCAGTTCGGTGCAACGCGGACTTCCCTCGGGCCGAGCCCGGATCACGACGCCGCCGTTCAACTCGACGGTCACTGGATCGTGGAGCGGGTCATCGCATGGCAAGCTCGGAAGGCTGTTGGCCAAGAAAATGGCATCCGGCTGGCTGAGCGTCAGGCGTGAACTCGCGCTGCTGGTGGGCCGGAACAGGTCATCTACCTTGGGAAACCTGCCTTCCTTGTTGATCTTGAGCCAAAGCGTCCAAGGCTCAATCCGCAGCAAGACCCAATCATCGGTTTTGCCCACGCTGACCGGCTCGTCCTGCCCCAGCTCTTTGCAGCCGAAAACGCCCAGCGCCGGCACCAGCAAATCGCCCGTCCACGGAAAACTGAAGCCGCCTTGGCGTAGAACCTGCCGACCGTCGGTGGCAACGATTTGGCCGACGCTGCCCCGAAGCTGAAGATGATCCAGCGCGTACCGAACGACATCGCGATCTGCACAGGTGGTTGCATTGTGCAAAGATCGGAGCAAACCGAACGGCGTGGTTGCCAGATCGGCGGGGGTTTCGAGGAAAAGCTCATCCATGGGTTCAGCCGGCTCATCGTAAACGAGCATCTGCGGGATGCCGCGATCAGTCCATTCGACGGAAATCCTGCCATCCTGCCGCCGTTGAAATGTCACTGGATCGCTTGTCCGGCCTTCAATGGCGTCAAGGCATTCCAGCGGGCTCAGCGTCCTTTCGGCTTGGTCAATCACGGGCAGCCGGTATTGAATGGCAGCCGTGGCAGAACGTGCCTGGATTACCAGTTCATCGCCGACTGGCTGGAAAAGCAGTTTTGAAGGTGAACCCGGCTTGATGCCAGCCCGCCGGCATACGGCTCGTAGCGTACGAGCCAACGCGCGCGTTATAGTGACCATTGCAACTCCCTTCGAGACGATTCTTGGTCTCGGTTTATTTCTATTTCTGGCAGTTCTGAGTACATGCTTTAGCTTGAAAGCAGGAGGCCTCGGATGAAATGCGCTTTCATTTCAGTGCTACTTACCCTCAGCGCCGTTTGCGTTGGATCGCCTCCTTCATTTCCGAGGGCCGTGAGCTGTCCGCTTTGTAAAACCAACTTCGAAGCGATCACAGGCGGTGAAGGCGGCTACCAATCCACAATGCGGCTGGATCTAATGCCCGTTGGTGCAATAACGCCCGCTTATCCGAAGCCTGTGTGCCCGAAGTGCGGCTTCGTCCTGTTTAACTTCAGCGGGATTCGAGCTGCACCGATGTCGGACGCTGAAGAGAAGCAATGCCGGGAAATAATTGCAACCAAGGACTACAAGGACCACATCGGGCGGTCATCGCACTGCTTAATGGGGTATTTGTTTGAAGGAATGAAACGCCATGAGTGGGAGCTGGCATTTGTGTTTCTTGAGGCGTCGTGGCAGGAAGAATATGACACCAAAAAGTGGGCTGAAGACTTGGAACGTAGCCAAAAGCACATGCGGTCGTTTCTGTCGAATGCAAAGGCACATGACCAGAAGTGGGAATCAGCTCAGATGCTCGATGGAGAGTTCTCGCGGCGGCTGGGCGAATTCGATGACGCGCAAAAGCACTTCGAAGGGTTGAAGGCAATCAACAATTTTCAGGGCAACTTCCTTGGCCAGATGGTCGATTACCAACTTCGGTTGATTGCAGCCAAAGACGATAAGCCGCACACGATCAAAGAGATGCAAGACAAGAAGTAGGCGACCACCGGCCCAATGCCGATGGCCGCCTGATGCGGTTACTAGGCGGCACGAAGCCG
>DASXEJ010000233.1 GCA_036490175.1 Pirellulales bacterium
CCCGCTACCCACTGGCATGTAGTTGCTGTAGGGACCCGTGTATTCAATATTCGTGCCGACACCACTGGCCACGCTGCTGGCCGTCAGCAGCTCTCGGCTCTCGAGCGGCTCCAAACGGCAAGTACGGTATTTATTCTTCAGTTGTGCCGTCGAGGAACGGCGGCTCCGCGAAGGTAGCAACGACTTGAACAAGCGACTCATGGATGCACTCCAATTGAAGGTGACGTCAGTGAGGCGCCAGGGGCACAGGCGCGGATGCAAGCTTTGATGGCGGAGATAATAGGGAGGCAATGTTTTTGCGTGATGAGGACCAAATAAGACTTCAAATAGGATTGTGTGAGAGAAGATCACACAACGGCATGTCAGACGCGCTTGGCGACGTTTCGACGACTCGACCTTGCGGACTGCGCAACCTGCGTGGAAACCGCAGTACCGATGCTGCGCGCCCTTATAGGCCACCACGTCTTGGGAATGTCTTGCCCAAGACCGCTGGTAATTAGGCCGAGCCGATACACCGTCACCCCAAGGCAGGACGGCCTCGGGTAGGTCCGATGCAAAAACGTGCGGCGAAACGGATCATGCGAGTGACCGTTCCGCCGCACGCGATAGCTTCCATCAAACTCCGAGGCGGCAATTAACGGCCGCGGCGACGAAACGCCATGAAGAGCCCAGAGGCACCCATGACCGCCAGCACGATGCTTCCCGGCTCTGGAACGCCCGTGGCAGTGACGGTAAAGTTGTCAACGCGGTCTGTTCCGCCCGAGCCGACAGCCCCACCATTGGCGGACACCGTGCTATTGTCCGTGATTCGGAAATAGACGGTCGCTGCATTGGTCAAGGCCGTCAACGATGACAGGTTCTCGGTAATCGTGTACGCCGGGTTCGGCGTGCCCGATACCGAGGTCCAAGGCGTGTTCGGAGCGCCGTTGGTCAGCACCGCGAAGGGACTTCCGAACGGCGTAAACGTGGTGCCGTTCGTACTGTATTGCAGCACAAAGTCGCGTGGGCCCGTATTGCTCGAGGCCTGGTCCCAACTGAGCTGCACTTGCGCAAAGCCGGTGGTGCTCACCTTGAATTGGTAGTAGTCCCCCACGCTCCAAGCGGTCGAGCTGAAGGAGTGTACGCTGCTGTTGCCAGCCGGAGCACTATAGACCGTACTCCCTGCGTGCGAGCCGAGAGCCGACCCGCTTCCCACCTCGGGAGAAAATGGTCCCGCCGTCGCGGGAGCCGAGGTTTCGAACGTCCACGACGCAATGGTTGCAGCGCGGGCAACCTCGGTCGCGGACGATACACACAACATCGCAGCCAGGCACAAAGCCGACAGCGCCGCACATTTTCCGTGTCTCGCAATTGTCACATTCATTGACTTTCCTACCTTTGCAAAAACGCAGATTGATCCAATAAGCCCGACTCTTTGCAACCTCGGGAACCACCGCGACCGTGACAAATTCAAGTCGTCGATCGAGCCACGTAACAAACGCCTCGTGGCGCGGTTGCCGTGGAACCTGCGATTGCTTGCGGCGACTGTAGCGAGCGACGATTAGGAAAGGATGTTGTCTGAATCACAATTCCGTGAGACTTTGGTGAATCCGCGAACACATCGCGACCGGTAGTTGCGGGCCGACACACTAGCCTGAAGGCCTGCTAAGAGGCGGGCGACGTCAGTCAGCAATGGACCATCCCGCCCTAGACGAATGCTGTAGATGCGGCTGCGGACGGACATCCTGATCAGCGCGGCGTCAAACGTCTTCCCTGCCGACACGCCATCAGACCTAATCCCAGAATCATCAACACGATTCCACACGGTTCGGGAACGACCACCGCACCAGTTCCCGTCGTCTGTACCCAATTCGTCGCGATCAAGTTGATATCCAATCCGTTGACGACGCTGTCGCCATTTACATCGCCGGGAAGACCGCTCCCCATTTCTGCCCAATTGCTGGCAACGAGATTGATATCCAAACCGTTGACAACGCCGTCTTGATTCGCGTCGCCTGGAATGTGAGGCGGGGTGAGTCCCACGACGGCATAATCGGCCACCACTGGCAAGTGATCCGTTGCCGTCGTCAGAGCACTGAGCACGGCAACCCGGTTTGACAGATCGCTGAGCGCCGTATTGCCGACCGCGGACGTCGACCCGCCATATTTCGTGGTGCCATTGTTGCCAAAGGCTGTATACATGCCCGACACGAGTTGCATGCCGCTCTGGTTGAGCATCGGCCCAGAAACAAGCTGTAGGTCATCGCGGTACTTGAGCGAGGTGGCGGATTCAGTCAGGATGCCGGCGAAGCTCGCCGAACTCGTCCAATTGCCGGCCGGATTCGCCGGATCGTTGGCTTGCCCTACACCGCTAGCCGTCAGGGTTTGATACGTTGCCTCGCCGCTGTGATCGATATTCCAATCGCCTGAATAGATGATGTGCGCGTTCGGCCCAAGCGTTGCTGCGTCGGCACGGACTTCGGTAGCCTCGATATTGCGGCGAGTAGCATCGGAACTCGTCGTCCCGCTCTTGGCGTGACTGACGTACATGTAGAAATCTGCCGCGCTACTGGAGCCAATGGGCTGCAATTCGTATCGCATGGGCGCCCGCGCCGCGCCGCTGCTGCTGGCCGTGCCAACGGCAACAGCCCCCAAATCCTGGACGGTTTTGGTGTTGTAGATCAAGCCGCTGGGGCCATTTCCCGTCAAGAAGTTTCCGTCGGTCGGATCCGTCGTGGTGTCGTAGGCGTAGGTGCCGGTGCCATAGATACCGTTCAGTTGGCCGACAATATAAGAAAGCGTCGTGCTCGGCGTACCGTAGAGCTCCTCGAGTGCCAAGACGTCTATCGGCTGGGCATGGCCGTTCAGACTTTCACTACCGATTGCTTGGAGGACGGTCGTCAGGCCCGGTCCGGCATCGGCTCCGGCCGCACCATTGGTGTCGGCGTCGATGTTGTAAGTGACAATGCGGAGCGTCTGCGCAAAAGTAATCTCAGCGGTCGCCATAAGCCCCCCTATGATGGCGCAGACGAGATAGCGCGACCGAAAGAGTTGGGTCAAACACATCGCCTTATTTTTCAACGGGATTCTCCGTAGGCTGTCAGGCTTTGAATACTTTCGGATTCTGAAACTTCAAACGCCCAAGAAAGTTAAGCATCTACCAATCTTGTTCGCTGGCACGGCGACCTAGTGTGATGTGCCAGACTTGGCACTGCGGCGCGAAGCCGATCACGGCGCATAGTTTCAGTGCCAGCTGGCAATGGGCCTCGCCGCCGCGCAAGATGCAACGCCGCATCATGACTACGAACGCGTAGTGGAGGTCGCCGCGCGCCACTATTTCATACTGCCAGGGCAACGAGGTCACGGGGTTGTAGCTGGCAATTGTGAGATGCGTGTGTGGTCTGTGCCAAAAGAGCGCTAGAGTTTTGTTAGACGCGTCAAAACTCATTGACGCGCGCGGGCGAATCTTTAGAGTTGCGGCGTTAAGGTCGAGCGCGTGATTTGGTAATATCCCGATTAAACATCTCTGACCGCGCAACGGTTCGCCGCTACAGGAAAGCACACCATTATGCAAATTCATCGACTGGCCGTTGCCTGCGGAATGCTCTGCGCATTTCTTTCGTCGCCGGTTCAAGCATGGAGCGAAGCGGGGCATAGAATCATTGCCTCGATGGCGTTCCGCCAGCTAACGCCCGCGGCGCAGAGATCATTGGCCGCGATCCTCTCGCAACATCCGCGATTTGCAGAAGATTTTGCCCGCTACATGCCGTCCGACGTCGCGTCCAGCGACGAGTCGACGCGTAATGAATGGCTTTTCCAGCAAGCGGCTATTTGGCCTGACATGGCGCGCGGCCTGCCCGAAGATTCAAAACGTATCTACAACCATCCGACGTGGCATTACATCGACATTCCCAGCTTTTTGACCGAGGAAGATCGGGCCGCCTTGCAGAGCAAAATTACCATCAATATGGCGCTCGACGCGCCCGAGGTGGCGCAACAAGACATGAACGCGGTGCAAACAATCCGCCTGGCGCGGCGGTCGCTCACCGCCGGCACGGAAAACCAAGGTGAGACAGCCGTGTGGTTGTGCTGGTTGCTGCACGACCTGGGCGACCTGCACCAGCCGCTGCACTCCACCGCCATCTTTTCGGCCAAGCTGTATCCCGAGGGAGATAAGGGCGGTAACTCGGTGTCGACGCAGCAGGGTTTCAACTTACACGCGCTGTGGGATGAGTTCCTGGGAGATTGGGCCACATTTGCCATGGCGCGCGATCGCGCTGTGGAACTGGCGGGTCGAGATGACTTGGCCAAACTCGGTCGGGATGCTGCTGCGCAACTCGACGAGAAGATCTGGCTCGATGAGAGCTGGCACTTGGCACAAACCGTGGTCTATTGCCCCGAAGTGCTAGGTTATTTGCGCATCCAGGCCACCCGCAGCGACGGGCAGCCGCCGTCTCCATTGCGGCTCAGCGAGGAGTATCTGAATGGCGGAGTCCGCGTGGCCACGAACCGAGTCACGCAGGCCGGCTTCCGGCTCGGCGCCGTCCTCCAAGACATCGCCCAACGGCACAGGTGAATAGCAGCCTTGCCGACGACAACGACAAAATGGATTCCAGGCCACGATCGCCGTCGCGACCAACAACTGGCCGAGGCGGAAAACAGGCGATTCCTAGCTAGGGCCCCTGGTCGGTTTTTTCGAGCATGGGCTGTAGCTCTTCGACGAAGTCGCGGACGTCCGCAAAATCGCGATAAACGCTGGCGAATCGGACATAGGCCACCTGGTCTAGCTGGCGCAAGTGCTGCATGGCCAGTTCTCCCAGATAGCGACTCTCAACCTCGCTGTCGAAATTGGCATAAACTTCGATCTCGATCGCCGACACGACGCTTTCGATCTTCTCGTCGCTGATGGGGCGCTTCCAGCAGGCTTTTTGCAAGCCGCGCTTGATCTTGTCGCGTTCGAAGGGAAATCGTACGCCATCCTTTTTTACGACCTTGATCGTCTGCTCCTCGATGCGCTCGTAGGTAGTATAGCGACGCCGGCAATGCACACACTCGCGGCGTCGGCGGATCGCAAAGCCGTCCTCACTAGCTCGGGAGTCCGTCACGCGGTCGTTGTCCACGCGGCAATAGGGGCACTTCATCGCGGTTCTGCCTGTCTCGGCCCGGGTTGGTACGCCCAGAGTCTACTATACGGTCGCCAAATCCAGTAGGACATGTGCCAGCACGTGCGAAACGTTGCGACTATTGGGCGGCAAAGCGCACTCGCTTTAAACGACGGCCCGTTCCGGGCCGAAAGTCGCTGTGGGATAGGCCAACGGCCTAGACGTCTTCGTGGCCATGAGCGAAGCCATTCTCATTGCCCGCATGACGCGGAGTAGCATCGAGCCGTGGGGGCGCATCGTGGCGCGGAGGGTTCAAGGTCGCATCACGTCGGATGTGGCTTTGATCGTCGTCGCGATCCTCGCCCTCGTCATCACTGATTTCGTGACCGTGAAGACTGTCGTGACTTCCATCGCTAGGATGGGGAACGGATCCGGGTAGCGGGCCGTTTGGCGGCGGACCAGCATCGTCTCCGTGCTCGTGCGGCGCCAGCGTCCAGTCACGACGCTGCCGCGAACTGGGGATCTTCATCGCCTTGCGATACTTGGTCACTGTTCGGCGCGCCACTGACAGGCCGTGCTTTTCCAGCTCCTTGACCAATTCATCGTCGCTAAAAGGATGCTGCTTGCTCTCGCCATCGACAATCTCTTGCAGTTTGAGCCGCACAGCGTCCCAAGCAACTTCCTCGCCTGCGGCGCTGACGGTGCCGCCGCCGAAGAATCGCTTCAGCGGGAAAATTCCTCGCGTTGTCTGAATCCACTTGTCGTCCACGGCCCGACTGACGGTGGTGACGTGTACGCCCACCTTGTCGGCGATTTGCTGCATTTTTAGGGGCTCGATGAATTCGGGACCCTTATTGAGAAACTCCGTTTGGTGGTCGATGATCGCCTGCGCGACGCGCGTGAGGGTGTTGCGGCGCTGTTCGATCGATTCGATCAACCACTGGGCAGAATTGATCTTACGCTTGATCCATTCCTTCTCAGCGTCCGTGGCGTCCCCTTTCATCAGCAGCTTGCGATAGTAGGGGCTGATGAACAGGCTTGGCGTGCGACCATCTTCCAGGCGCACTTTGTAA
>DASXEJ010000234.1 GCA_036490175.1 Pirellulales bacterium
GAGAACTTGGGCGAAGATCTTACGACGATTATCAGCGAGTTGGGGGTGGTGGCCGACTGGTCCTCGGCCTATACGCCGAACTCGGGCCCCATGGATGCCGTGGTCAAGGTGCAGTTGACAGAGCATCGGCATCACTCGGCGCAGGATTATGTACACAAGCTGCGTACCACCTTTGCCGGTGACAAGCGCTTCTCCGATCTGGAATTCGCCTTCGATTCTGGCGGCATGATCCGCGGCGCCATGAACGAAGGAAAATCGACGCCGCTCAATGTGCGCATTAAAGCCAAGAACCAGCAAAAGGCACGCGCCGTGGCCGAGGCGATTCAGCGCGAGATCCAACCGATCGAGGGCGTCGTCGATACGCGCATCATCCAGCGGCTCGACTATCCCGAGTACATTCTTGACGTCGATCGAGCAAAAGCGGCCGACCTGGGGCTATCCCAGGGGGATGTGATGAAAAATGTGATCGCCGCCTTGAATTCGAGCATCCAGTTCAATAAGAAGAACTTTTGGATCGATCCAATCAGCGCCAATCAATACTACGTAGGCGTGCAGTACCCCGAAGGAGATATTCTGTCGATTGATACGCTGCTTGATATTCCCATCACCAGTCCGGTGCAGAACCAGGCCATTCCGCTGCGGAATATCGTCTCGTTGCGGCGAACGAGCGTGCCCACGGAAGTGACCCATGCGAATTTGCAGCCGGCGATCGATTTGACGATGGGTGTGTATGGCCGCGACCTGGGGCACGTCGCTGACGATGTGGCAAAGGTCGTCGCCAAGTTCGGTACGCCGTTACCCGATGGCGGATGGCGGCCATTCGATCCCACATCGGCCGAGCATAAGCTGATGGGAGGGAGCCGCATCGAGCTGTCCGGCGAATACTCGCGCATGCAGGACACATTTCGCAGCCTGGGATTGGGACTGATTCTGGCCACGCTCTTGATTTATTTCCTGATGGCTGGGCTTTTCAAAGCCTACATCACTCCGCTGGTGATTCTCTCGGCCGTGCCGATTGGCGTGGTGGGGGTTATTCTGATTCTGTTCCTGACGGGCACGGCCTTGAACGTGCAGTCGTTGTTGGGAGTCATTTTCATGGTGGGCATCGTGGTCTCGAACACGGTGCTGCTTGTGGATTTCGCGCAGAACTTGCGCATCGCCGAGAAACTGTCGCCGACCGAGGCGATTCGCAAGGCGGCGTCGGTACGCGTGCGCCCGGTCGTCATGACGGCGCTGGCGGCATTCTTCGCCCTGGTGCCCATGGCACTGGCGCTGGAGCGCGGTAGCGAAGCGAATGCACCGCTGGGACGGGCGGTCATCGGCGGACTTCTGGCAGGCCTGGTAACGACGTTGTTTGTCGTGCCGGCCCTCTACTCGTTGCTGGTTCGCGACCCGAAGGAGCCGCTGCCCGAGCACGGATCGGCCGAACCAGTCTCGGCTTGACGGAGCACGCGCGCCGCGACCGTTTGCCGGTTGGCCGGCCTGCGATCATTTCCGCCGAGGTTGCATGCATCGATGGCGTCACAGAGATGACGCGGCCATCAGCGACCGAACGGGTCTTTAATGGCCATTTTGTAAGGGGTCGTGCGGCTTAACCCCCATGCAGGTGCAGCACAGGAAGGAAAACTCCTGTTGCGGGCTGCATTACCAATCAGTAATATCCCGCACCTTCTACCTCTCTGGCGAATACCGCCTCTTATCACTTTGCGATCCGGTGCGCGCTAAACCGCGGGCAGGAAGCAATTGCTTCCGTTGCGCACGCGCTTGCGCGCTGGATCAAGAGGAGCGGCAATGCGTGTTTGCGCGCCTACCGCGAATTCGTGCGTCGCATCTTCCGCATGGAAGAGCGGTGCGCCCATTCGTATCGGCGGCCAGGCACGCGGCGCTTTAACAGTTCGACTCCGAGCTGCAAGGCGCGCCATACCTTGGATACTGTGCGCGGCGCTAGTCTACTTACAGGGCGGCACGGTTGTATTGGCTGACGGCACGGTTCCACAGGATTGGGCC
The DNA here is from genome assembly GCA_036490175.1 of Pirellulales bacterium. Taxonomy (NCBI): domain Bacteria; kingdom Pseudomonadati; phylum Planctomycetota; class Planctomycetia; order Pirellulales; species Pirellulales bacterium. Next base: position 2,008 of record DASXEJ010000234.1, read on the forward strand.
AACGCGTCCGCTCCCGCACAATATTACGTATCAGCTCGACAGCCGATCGGGCCACCTGGCGGTGCGCCCGCGTACACGCCCGGCGCCCAGCCGCCCCAGAGTAATTACAATCCGGCGGCCTACTCGAATGCGGCAGCCGTCAATCCGCCCGCGCAAATGGGCGCGCCGCCTCCGCAGTCGCAATATCAGGGCTACTATCAAGGGGCGCCTTCCAACAATTACGCGGTCGCGCAGGCGCAGGTTCCTGCCGCCGCGCCGCTACCGGCTCCGTCAGACTTATCTTCGCCGGCAGCGCGCATCGAGGCGCTCGAGGCCAAGGTAATGGCGCTGCAAGCGCAACAACAGCAGCCCGCCCAGCGTGAGACACTATCCGGCACGAGCGAAGGCACGGATTCCACGCCCGAGAATCAGGGTGCGCCGACCGGTACGCCCGAATCGACGCCCCAGGGCTACGTCGTCGGTAATGAAACGAAGATGCTACCCCGCTGGGACAACGGCCTGATCATCGAATCCAAAAACAAGGATTTCATTATTCGAGTGGGCGGCCGCACGCAGATCGATACGAATTTCTTTGGTGCCAGCCCCGATGTGAGAGATACGCCGATCGCTGACGGGGGCGTCGGTCCGGTTAACGACTCGACCCAATTCCGGCGAGCACGTCTGCGCATCGAAGGCACGATGTGGGAAGTCATCGGATGGGTAGCTGAGTACGACTTCGCCAACTTGGCCAACGCTTCGAACATACCGGGCAATCCCCCTGGATTCCCCTCGAACTTACAAGGGCCGCCTGGCCAGGGTCCCTTGGTTGCCGTTCCCGAGTTTACCGACGTTTATATGACGATAACGAAAATGCCGATCGGCAACTTTCGCGTCGGCAATTTCAAAGAGCCCATCGGGCTAGAGCACTTGACCAGTAGTCGTTGGCTCGACTTCATGGAACGGTCGTACAACCAGGACCTTTTCTATGGTCCGTTCAACAATGGTTTTATGCCCGGCACAATGCTTTTCAACTGGCGGGAGGACGAGCGCGCCACATGGGCATTGTGGGCCGGTCCGAATCAGAGCAACCTCTTTGGCTATCACATCGGCAACGACTTTGCCGGCACGGCCCGCATGACTTTTTTACCGTTCTATGACGAGGCCTCTCAGGGACGCTATTTGTTTCATATGGGTGGGTCGGCAAGCATTCGTCGGCCCGACCAACTGCAAGACAGATTCCGCGCCCGCGGCAATCTTCGCAGCGGTCCTCCCAGCACGGTGAATCCCAACTATTTGGAAACTGGCGCCTTCGCTGCCAATTGCCAGGAAGAACTGAACGGCGAGTTGCTGACGATTTGGGGTCCGTGGGAGATACAGGCCGAGTATCTTGGCACCTGGTTGCAAAACGCCCGACAGGATGCCTACAACACGTCGCTACCTCCGGCACAGGCCGCGCTGCTGCCCGCCACGTCGAACGGCCAAACCGTATACTTCCAAGGCACGTACGTCGAGGCTCTTTATTTTCTGACAGGCGAGAGCCGTCCGTACGATCGCCGCGCCGGCGTGCCGACGCGCATCATTCCTAACTCGAACTTCTTTTGGGTGCGCACGGACAAGGGGACAAGGCTGGGCATGGGAGCCTGGCAAGTCGCAACGCGCTATAGCTTCTCGGATCTGAACAGCTTCAACGGTGGCGGCAACGGCATCAATGGCGGCATGCTCAATGCCGCCACGTTGGGTCTGAACTGGTTTCTCAATCCCAACGTCAAATTCCAGTTCAACCTCGACTACACGCACCGTAGTCAGGTTGCTGCCGCCGGTCCCGGCAATATCAAGAGCGCGGGCGTACGCATGGCGATGGACTTCTAATCGCCCGATGGTGAGAGTCGGCCATTGCCGACGACACACACTCGATGGCAATACGCGCAGCGACGCTGCCCAGGTAAGACGCGCTCATTCTCCTTTGCGGACCGCCCCCGAGGCTAGCGCCACAGCGAAGTGCCGGCAGCCAGTTTCCCATGCTGCGAATCAGGGGCAGTAATGGCAGCCGGGCCACGTTTCTCGCCGTGCGCCAACGCAGTCTCGCCCGTGGGATCTGAGTCTGCGGTCACTCTCGGAGGGATTCCCTCCAGCAATCACATGCGCGAGTTGACGACTCAGTCAGAGTAGAGGTGCGCGGCGTCTTCCTCTTGGGGATCGCGCAAGCGCGGATAGCTATCGCCGGGTTTGCCGACCGTGGCGCAGCCAATATCGCATGCGCTTAGGAGCAGCAAAAACACCAGCAGCCACCGCGTACTACGGGTCATGTAAAGCGTCTCCAGAGAACATTCGCGCGACAGCCTTGTACCAACTCTCCGGTGACCTCGCAACGCAGAGTTTCTGCCGTCTCTGCAATACGCAATGCCATAAGTCGCCAAGCTCCAGCGCCCTGTTTTGATTGCCATCGAGAGTGAAGCATCGGGGTCTTGCGGCGCGCGGCGGGCATGCTAGCAGGCCGACGAGTCGACCTGGCGGCCTAGGTAAGGCGTAGCGATCGTTTCAGCTTTAACAGCGCGCCGGACGATACTCCGACATGGCGCGTTCTACGAACGCAGCCCTGTGGCGAGTTTCAGCGGGGGTGGCGAGCGTTCGCGCTCGCCTGGCAATATGCTCGGCGACTCATCAACATCGGGCGCAAGCTCTGGTGTGGGCTCGACGTTGCGCCGTTGGCGCGATGTGTGGCCACGCTGGACGGTGGCTGCGCGCGAATGGATGTTTCGTGCCAGCATTGCTTGTACTTGTGTGCTGTGCTTTCTGCGTGTCGCGCTCCCTGCAGAGCCGCCGCAAAATAATTCTGCGGGTTCGACAACAATCCTGTTAGCTGGCCGCACCGGCGTCGCGGGGGCGCCGGGGACGGACGTATCGCCGCAAGATCTCGATGCCGTAAGTGCGTCGAACGCGACGTTACCGATGATGCCCTATATACAACGATTTCCCCCCGTCGCGGCGGGCAACGCAACGGCCAGCACCAGTCCGTCGGTGCGACCGCTTGAGGCGATATCTCCTGCAGCCCGCATCGCGGCGCTCGAAGCCAAGGTCGCTGAACTGGAGCAAGTGCAGGCCGGCACGCCCACCTCGATCGAACAACTGCCGGCGCCAGAATCGTCGGGCAATGCCCCGCCGCTGCCACCCGACTCTTACGTGTTGGGCAATGAGTTCCCGATGTTCCCGCGCTGGTTCAACGGATTCGTCTTTGAATCACCGGGCCAGGATTTCATCGTGCGTGTCGGCGGACGCTTGCAGGCCGACACAGGGTTCTTCGGCCAAAGCCCTGGGCTGACGAATACTCCCATCGCGGACGGAGGCGTGGGGCCGAACAATGATTCCACCGAGTTCCGTCGCGCGCGCGTGCGAATCGACGGAGTGATGTATCGGTTCATCGGCTGGGCCGCCGAAGTGGATTTTGCCACGATGGCCAATGCCCGCAATATTCTCGGCAATCCGCCTGGTTTTCCTTCCAACGTGCAAGGGCCGCCGAACCAAGGGCCATTGGTCGTTTCGCCGTCGATCACCGACATGTTCGTCACGATTACCGAGATGCCGATCGGCAATTTCCGTGCAGGCAATTTCAAAGAACCGCTGGGCCTGGAACATCTCACTAGCGACCGCTGGCTGGATTTCATGGAACGTTCCTACAACATGGACGCGTTCTATGGGCCGTTCAACAATGGCTTCTCGCCCGGCATCATGCTTTTCGACTGGACAGAGGATCTGCGTTCGACCTGGGCATTGTGGTGTGGCCCCAACAATTCGAATCCTTTCGCCTATCACATCGGTAACCAATTCGCCGGCACTGTCCGGGGGACGTACCTGCCGTACTACGACGAGATCTCGCAAGGGCGATACTTGATTCACCTGGGAACTTCGGGAAGCATCCGCCGGCCCGATCAGAATCAGGACGAGCTTTTCACTCGTGGCAATATTCGCAGCGGACCTCCTAGCACTGCCAATCCGCTGTATGCCGATACCGGTAGCTTTGCGACGTCATGCCAGGAAATGGTCAATCTCGAAGTGCTCGGGATCTGGGGGCCTTGGACGTTTCAGTCCGAATACCTGGCCACGTTCCTGCAGAATGCACGACAGAACCCGTTCAACTCGGCACTGCCGCCGGCGCAGATCAATCTGCCGCCGGCAGGTTCGCCGGGAAACAGCGTGTTCTTCCAGGGCACTTACGTCGAGGCCCTGTATTTCTTGACCGGAGAGAGCCGGCCCTACGATCGCCGCGAAGGTCTGCCGATGCGCATCGTGCCGAATCGCAACTTCTATATGAACCACGCTAACGGCGGAAACCCCGTCGGCTGGGGAGCGCTTCAGGTCGGAGCGCGTTACAGCTATTTAGACCTCAACAGTAACGGAATCAACGGTGGGCAGCTGAACAGCTTCACTCTGGGCATCAATTGGTTTCTCAACCCCAACATGAAGTTCCAATTCAACTACGACTACACGGCGCGAGGGGCGGTGGCAGCGGCCGCCGCCGGAACGATCAACAGCGGCGGCATGCGGTTGGCCTTGGACTTCTGAGCACGCCCAGCGGCGAGCTATCCGGCTGCGGATCGCGCGAATGTCCTCGACGGGTTGCCGAGTAGTCTTGCCGGCGCTTACGAGGAGTACAGCTGAGAGACGGGCGTCGCTTCCGGATCTTGTAGACGGGGATGCGGTACGCCCGGACGATCGTTGCTGCGGCAGCCCACGGCCATTGCAGCCAGCAAGGCCAACAGAAGGGTTCGCACGAGCATAGCCATCCGCTGATCCCGGCGGCCGAAGCGTTGTGGTCGATATCTACCGAGTCTGCATGCCATTACAGATAATCTCGGATCGCTGCCAATGGTGCCTTGCGTCCAAATGCCACAAGTCCGGCCGTGGTCGGATGCACTGGATGGAGGAAGGCCGTCGGGCCAACGTCACGTCTTGGGAAGCTTGCCAACAACTGTTGGCCGATGCACGTGGCGCCAACACGCCCTGTGATTGCGCCCTTGCCCCCCAGGCGCTGCGAGTCGTGTATTTTGAGAGGTAGAGTCGCTCGCGAGTCCGTACTCCGCCTCAGCGGCTATTTGCGGACAAACAAACGGTCGACGAGGCGGCTGCTAGCTACCGTGGTCGTGGAAGCCGGTACAACAGGTGCATCAATCGGCGGCAACTCACCCGGATCGGCGATAGCATTGGTTCCTTCCTGCCCGGCCATAGCAATCGCGGCCGCGCGATCCGCCGCGGACGGATATGTTGTGCGATGAGCGCAATGGCCACACCGGGCGCAAACCTCTTCGACGACGCATTTGTAGCTGGGCACTTCCTTGTCCTTCTTACCGACGACCAGGTTGGCCCTCGTGCGTACCTTTCCGCAGGTCGGCTTGTAGACGATCTTGTAGCCGTTGTGGCAGCCCGCATGACACCCTTCCGGGCAGCAGCAGGGCACCTTGCACTTAACGCTCGGGCCGGGCAGGCAGAAGTCCTCGCACACGACGGAATAGACCGGCGTTGACACCTTCTTGGTTTCGCAAACTAACCGGCAAACCTTTCTGGTGCAGGGCTGGCATCCGCAACCTGTGCAACAAGATGGTTTCGCGGCATGCAACGGTACGCCGGAGGACGCCAGCAACAGGGCAACCGGCAGCAGTAGGAATTGCCTCATGAAAAACTCCCGTGCGCGATTGCGCAATCGCAATTGGTTTTCTGCGGCCAGGGCCTTCGGCAAGCTCGCCTTTCCGCATCACAACTGCCCAAGATGGGACAGCCTTCTCTTGTTGCATCGACTTTAGGGCCTTAGTACTGCCGCGCGACACGTTTTAAGCGCGTCTTCCTCCACAAATTGCGCAGACCAACATCCTCGGCTGCTGACCATTGGGAATTTGGACGTTCTGCGCTGAGTCCCCGGCAGATGCCACTGCGCGCAAGGCAAAATCGGGGGGATCCTGGCGGCCGGAAAGGATTGCAACACATCGGCACCTGTTTACGCCATTAGGCTTAACCCCCTATTGGAGATTAATGCGATGCCCAAGCGACATAGCGACCAGTTGCGCGAGATGAAGAGCGTGCAATTCAAACCACCCCACATAGCGACCGATTTTGCCCGGTTCGTGAAAGAGAGCTTGCTGCCAGCATACGGATCAACAGACGCAAGAGAGTAACGAAGCAAAGAGTAGCCGCGGCATTGCTGCATAACTTGGTCATGGCGGGCAAGGTGCATCGATGTGTACGCGACACCCGCGACACGCACAAAGCGGGTGTGGACCAAGAGCACGATGATGACGCGCGAGAAGAAACCCACCTACACGAGGAGCGCCAAAACGGCCAAGACGAAAAAGCCGTTCTCACAAGGCGAGTTGATAAACGCCAAGCTGGGCAGCAAGCCGATAACCGCGGACAAAATCGTCGCAGCCACGAAGTTGCCCCGCAAGAGAGTGCTAAGCCACCTGAACTGGCTTCGGAACAAGAAAGAGATCACTGAGACGCCAAAAGGATTCGTTTTGGCGAAGTAACCCGGCTCGATTCGCCCCGCCAGCGGGGTAGTGGGGGATTAGCGTGTGCAGGATCAGATTCACTCAGTTATAACTTCCGCCTCGGGAAAGAGTGATTGTGCCTGCTCGCGATTGGCCGCATATGCCATTCGCGGCAGGATAACGTATTGGCTCGGCGTGTCTCCCAGCCAGCGTCGCCAAAATGCTACTGAGGCGTCGGGAAAAAGCACCAGCCTCCCAGTAGCGTCAAAATGAAACCGCCCATTGCTGCCCGGCGACAATTGCTCGTGCGGCGAGATGCTTCGGCAATCGTGTTCGACGAGAAATGAGGCGCGCGAGCGGATGTATTTCATCTCCCACCCAAGCCAGGCGGCAAACAGGGTCACCGCCGCGAACATCGTCCGCAGGCTGAAGCGGAACCAGCGGCGGCGGGTGGGGGGCGTTGTGCTCATGTCGCTAGTTTACAGAATGCAAAAGGCTTCTTGCTGGCGCCCTAAATAGCCGCTTCGACGCGCGGCGACAACTAGTGATCCATTCGGGCACAGAATTGAGCCTCAGGAAATGCCAGCCTTGCTTTTTTGAGTTCGGCATAGCTCGCGCTCGTTTTTAGCCTAACGAATCCGACCGGTTCGTCACCAAGCCATTCTCGCCAAACAGGAATGCGACACTCTGTCACCATCCCTAGCGACGTTAGTAGCAATTTGCTTTCGCTTTGTTCGCTGGGATACACTCTGCCACCAGATTCCGCGATTCGTTGTCGAATTGCCTGCCGCTCGCGGACAATATGCAACTCCCACCCCAGCCAGACGGCCAGCACCGTCACCAGTACAAACAACGTACTCAGGCCAAACTGGAACCAGCGGCGCCGGGTGGTGGGAGATTGGGTCATGGACTTAAGGATAAACAATGGTCGCACTCGGCAGAGCAGTCCGTAATCGCCCGACACCCTCCGGGGTGACGTCTGTTGAAATTAGGACGAGCCAACGCATCTTCTTAAGGCTGTGAAGCTGGTCTAAACCGGCATCCGTAACGTGCGTAGCTGACAAGTCCATCCACTCAAGTTCGGTCAACGCTCCCAAGCGTTCGACGCCCACGTCCGAAATCGCGGTATTCGCCAATTGCAAGAGCCATAGGTTCCTGTGGCAAACAACGAATTGAATGAGCTGGCGATCATCCAGGGTAGTGCTATGAAGATTCAATTCACGCAGACGGGGTAGTGGCCTCAAGGCTTGGAACATTTCGTCGGTCACCGTCGTCTTCGGATGATGAAAGGGGTCGGCACTCGCCACTTGGGGAAACTGCACGCACTCCACACTTCGCACTTGGGCAATCAATTGAAGGTCATTCACGGTCATCGCAGTTTTTTTGACACGCATGAAATCTACGGCAACTAAGTTGTGGACGTGATCGGTCCCCAGCCACGATGCCAGAGCACTTACTTGAGCATCTTGGACTTCCGCGTAAAAAGAAGTACCAACGCCAAGCGGTTTTCTTTGGTAGTCGTATGTCACATGCCCACCGAGGTCCGTAACTCTGGCAATTGCAGCACGCTGCCGATTGACGTTCGCCGTGTGCCAGGCAAGAGCAATCGCGATTGCTGTAACGATAACCAGTCCGGTGCGAAGGCCAAACTGGAACCAGCGGCGGCGGTTCTTGGGTACCGGTCGTGAATTACGGTTCTGACACGTCGACAACTTTGGCCTCCGGGAATGCCATTCGCAGACGGTCTGCATGCGACTCGAAAAACTCCTGCGGTTCGCCATCAATCCGATGAATGATGAAGAAGTCCCTGGGTCGTTCGCCAAGCAAAACTAATGCGAGCCGCAGCGGTGAAATCGCGATGACATCTCCAACGTCGACCTTGCCCTCCTGAGGAGCATGAACAAGAGCCCACGCCTCTACTTGGCTCCGATAGCCTGTTACACCTAGATGTAAGCAGAACCATAGAACGATGATGGCTACCACTGTAGCCCATGCCCATAGCCCGAACTGGAACCGGCGGCGACGGGTAGGAGGCGTTGTGTCCATATCGCCAGTTTACTGAAAGCGACAGGCAATGACAAAGAAATGCCGCAGTCAGTAGACAGAATGGTTGGGACCAGTCGCTCACGTTTGACGTGGGTTACGCTGGAGTTGCGTTTACAATGCGCAGAGCCACCACGGAGGACTGGTCCCATGAAAAAGCTAGTATACGTCGGTTTGGATGTCCATCGGGATAC
>DASXEJ010000235.1 GCA_036490175.1 Pirellulales bacterium
GCGCAGATGTTTTTCGACGCGCACGACATGCGGGATGATTTTGCCCGCTTTCTCGACCACTACGACGTCACCGACGCGAACGTCCTTGCGCTCGACCTCTTCGGCATTGTGCAGGCTGGCCCGGCTGACCGTCGTGCCGGCCAGCTCGATCGGTTCCAGGTCGGCCACCGGCGTGATTGCCCCGGTCTTGCCTACCTGCACGCGGATCTCTCGGACGCGCGTAGTGCCTTCGTACTTCTCGAACTTGTAGGCGATTACCCAGCGAGGGCTTTTCGAGGTGTTGCCCAACCGCTCGCGCTGATCGAAGCGATTGACCTTCAGCACCAGGCCGTCGATCTCGAATTCCAGTTCGTGCAGCCGCCCGATCAGCTCTTCGCAGTGGGCGACCGCGCCCTCGAACGTGTCGAAGCACTCGACCAGCGGCGTGGCGGGCAGTCCGTAGCCGCGGATTTCCTTGAGGAATTCCATGTGCGTCTTGGCTTGCAAGCCCTCGACGTACCCCACGCCGTGGCAAAAGAGCCGCAGGCGGCGCTGGGCGCAAATCCGCGGGTCGAGCATGCGGACGGTGCCGGCCGCCACGTTGCGGCTGTTGGCGAATAACTTTTCACCCTTGGCGGCTTGCTGCTCGTTGAGCCGTACCAGGTCGGCGTTGGTCATGTAGACCTCGCCGCGCACTTCCAGTGCCGTTGGCACATGCCGTCCCGACAACCGCAGCGGCACTCCCAGTACCGTGCGCATATTGTGCGTGATAACGTCCCCCACGACGCCATTGCCGCGCGTGGCGCCGTAAATCAGCCGACCTTCCTCGTACATCAGCGAGACCGCCACGCCGTCGATCTTCAGCTCGACGACCCATTCCACCGTCTCGCCAGGCAGCAGCTTGGCCACCCGGGCACCATACTCGCGCAGCTCTTCCACGCTGTACGTGTTATCGATCGACAGCATCGGCAGCCGGTGCTCGATCGGCTGCAAGGCCTCGATCGGTTCATCCCCCACGCGCTGCGTGGGGCTATCGGGCGTGACGAGTTCGGGATACGCGGTTTCCAGCTTTTTCAGCCGCTCGATGAGCCTGTCGTACTCCAGGTCCGATATATCGGGCGCGGACTCGACATAGTATTTCTGGTCGTGGTGCCGAATCTGCTCGCGCAGCTGTTCGATCTCGGCCTTGATGTCCTTGGGCATGTCCCTGGGCGCTCGCCGTTTTTCAGTGCGATAGTTAGGGGCTTGGGCGGCCACTCCGTCGCGTCGAGGTCCTCACCCTTGGCCGCACTCGGGGGCCTGGTGAATGGGGGCGTTTTTCGATGAGTGCGGCACCAGGCAGAGGAACTTCAGCGGCGTCGCGCCGGTGTTGCGGAATTGATGAACGTCGTCGGGCGCCACATAGATCACGTCACCGGCCTGAAAGCGATGCTCGACATTTCCTTCCAGAATCACGCCCGAGCCCTCGACGATGAACACTTCGTGCTCGTAGGGATGGCTGTGCTTAGGCGTGTGGCCGCCGGGCTGCACCTCGAATTGGCGCATGGCGAAGTTCGGCGCTCCGTCTGGTTCGCCGATCAACCACCGTACCTGGCAGCCGCTCGCACCAGGCATTTCGACGGGGGCACTCGGTACGTCCTGCACACGGTTGACCTTCATATCGTAAACCCTCTCCATCCGGGGGAAAAAGTGACTTATCGCGGCTTGTCGGCCGTCTCCGCCTCGGTCCGAGTGGAGGCCGCCTTCGCGCCCGACCACCAACTATCGGTGCTGATCGCACCGCAGGTGGCCACCGCCAACAGGGCTAACTCGGCAACCAGCAAGGTCATGCCGTGCCGGTCCATGAATTCCATTAGCGGCTGGGGCGTCCGCACTTCGGATGTGCTAGTGGCGACGGATTCCGCCGAAGGCCTCAATCGCAACGTCGTCGACCCGTTCCCACGCAGCGCCATCACAAAGTAAGCGCACGCGGTAATCGTAAACGCGATGCCGATCATCACCAGCAGGATGTAGAACGGATTGATCCGTTGCCGGCTGCGCGCCACAGTGCGATCGCTCCCAAAGAGGTTGTCATGGGCGGACCGCCGTTAGCCGTATGGTCCGACAAGGCATTATATCCTACTCCCGAAAACCGGGCAGATGCCGCCGAGGGCAGACAAACAACGGCACGATTTGCCCGCGATTTGCGGTAGTGGTAAATCCTGGCGCGTCAATCGCCCACGACCCGAAATTGCTCGCGAGGTACAATCACGCCATGGATGAGCAAATCTCGGTCAATGAACTGAACGTCACTGCAATGGTCGATGAATCAACCGACCCCTATGGAATGGCAGGTTGTTCAGCCATATGGGCAAGATTCGAGGTTAGCGACGCTACCATGGTTGAACATCTGCGTCGGTCAAAAGCGCACGCCGTAAAGATCGACGTGCGATGCGGTGCGCTTGTTGTTGCCGGCGTAATCGGGAAACTGCTCCAGAAAGGGAACGTAACACTGGTGTCCCTAGCCGTTCACGATATCGGCCGGCGAATTTCAGAGTGAGCCACTAGCGGAAATCGAGTAGACAGAATGGTTGGGACCAGTCGCTCACGTTTGACGTGGGTTACGCTGGAGTTGCGTTTACAATGCGCAGAGCCACCACGGAGGACTGGTCCCATGAAAAAGCTAGTATACGTCGGTTTGGATGTCCATCGGGATAC
>DASXEJ010000236.1 GCA_036490175.1 Pirellulales bacterium
GGCTGTGGCGCACGCGGCCTGAGCCGCCGTAGTTTCAATCCACGCGGCCCGTGCGGGCCGCGACGTCACGGGCGGCGATGCAGACGTCGCTGGCTGGTGGTTTCAATCCACGCGGCCCGTGCGGGCCGCGACCGGGTTCGCCTGGCAGCCGTGCGACAAGCACTGGTTTCAATCCACGCGGCCCGTGCGGGCCGCGACGCTCTTGGGCGGCCGCGTGCATAAGCCGGCCGATGGTCTGGTTTCAATCCACGCGGCCCGTGCGGGCCGCGACGATAGCAATGGTTGTGTGCAATGAGGCACCACTGGTTTCAATCCACGCGGCCCGTGCGGGCCGCGACGCGTGCCGGCCGGAGTGCCAGCAAGCGGCAATCGTTTCAATCCACGCGGCCCGTGCGGGCCGCGACCGCCGCATTGTAACTAGCGGTGGGGCAAGCGGTAATAGCTCATGTATCGCGGACCCGGCTGCGCACGGGTCGCAGCCGGGTCTAAACGCTTAAACCAAATTGTCAAAGAGCGGCCTGGATAGCGACTTACGACCATCGCGAACATCCCGGCAATTCGCCGGCCGCTTCCGGTTCGCGATGCGTCACGTGATCAGGGGGCCTTCGATGTCATAGCCTGGTTTTGCCCCTGCGTGTTCGACTCGCCGCTGCCAGTTGGATCCCAAGAAGTAAAACCGCAGGCTGTCGGTTTGAAAGTCGATCAGGTCGATCAATTGCGATCGACAGCTTGCCCATTGGGCGGGATCAACCTTGAGCTCGAAAACGGAGTTCTGCACGCGCTGACCGAAGTCGAGGCACGTTTTGGCAACGCGTCGCAGGCGTCGCCGCCCTTCGGCAGTGGTCGTGCTCACATCGTACGTGACCAGGACATACATGATTGCACTTGAGCCAATGGTGGAACAGAAGGCAGCCTTCCGAGTGCTGGCGACTGGCGGCTTACTTCCATACAAATGCCGGGTAGGCGTCGAGATCTCCACGCAATCGCCTGGCAAGTAGCCTCGCCTGCAACTGAATCAGCAAGCCCACGCTCACCTTCTCGTTGAGCACCGGATGGGTAATCTCGTCTTGTTTCCGTTTTTGATACGCGACGAGTACCGCCTTTCGCGTTGCGTCGTCCATGAGCACGGCACCCGATTCGGTTGTCCTGAATCCGGCAAGGGCAACTTGTCTGCGATTGATCAAAGATAGGGCCAAGCGATCGGCCAAGAATGGGCGAAACTCCTCCATGAGATCCAGCGCCAAGCCCGGGCGGCCTGGCCGATCGCGGTGCAGGAAACCGACCGCGGCATCCAGGCCGACGCTTTCACAAGCGCTGCGGGCATCGTGGGCAAGCATGCTGTACAGGAACGACAGCAAGGAGTTGAACGGATCGAGCGGAGGCCGGCGGCTGCGCGATGTAAAACGAAACTCTCGAGCTACCGGCGCGACAATCGTCGTGAAGCAGCCGAAGTACACGTCAGCCGCTCCGCCTTCGATGCCCCGTAACTGATCGAGCGACGTGCAACGCCGTGCCGATTCTAGATCTTGGGCCAGCCGATGGATGGCCGGCTGCACCGCGGACTGGACGTTGGGGTCGTTTGCATCTCGAATCGCCCGCAACAATACCGATCGACAGTTGGCGATTTTGGCCGCGACCATGTTCCGCGCGATTGCACACGCTGCCAGCATGTCGTCTGCTACGCGGTATTGCTCACGACGCAGAAGCACATTTCCGGGCGAGAAACCGATGATGGCAGCCCGAAATCGGCCATGCATGTCGACCAACGAAATGGTGATCCCCGCGGCGGCGCAGGCGGCCATCAGCGGTGGGCTGATTCCAATACGGCCGAAGCACACCAGGCCATCCAGATTGTGCAGCGGCACACGCAGCTTGACTTGCCGGTCGATGCGCACCGCAACCGCCTCGCCGTCTTTAGCCAGGTAAGCACCATCGGTCGTTACGAACAGCGTGTTGAGATGTTGCTTCATAATGAAGTCGCGTGGGACAGTTTTAATCGGTCGTCGGCCCGGCGGAGGCCAAGGCGCGATCCAATTGCCGCTCGGTCCAGGCCGCCATCGACGAAGCTCGACCAATCGCCGAGGGAAGGCAAATCGGCAGCAGTGAACAAGAATCGCACTTGGGTTCGCGGCGCGCCAGCGGCGTGCGGCGCGAGGCGATCAGTTCGTGCAACCGTCGCGTAGCGGCGAGCGTAGTTTCGCGCAAGGCAGCGTCGAAGAACACTTCGGTACGCCGCCGCCGACGTCCGTAGAACAAGGCACCAGCGGGGATCACCAGCCCGAGCATCTCTTCAAGGCACAACGCCTGTGCACAGAGTTGCACGCGGTCGCAATCGTCCTGCTTCGGGCGGCCGCGTTTGTACTCAACAGGCGTCACGGACCACGCGCCGGCGGTGAATCGTGCCACGCCCGACAGAGCCGCGCCCATGCGTTGCCGGGCTACGTCATCCAGCGGCGCGACTTCGACAACGTCGGCCTGGCCCGATAGACCGTAGCGAAGCGAACGCAGCGCCAGGCCGCGGACGATGCGGCGGCCGTCGCGCAGCTCGTCTTCGGCATCATGGGCTCGGCGGTGCAGATGCCGCCCTTCGACCGTCAATCGATTTTCGACCCATTGCCGCTCCAGATGGATGAGCGCGCACTGCCGCTCGCAGAACAGCAAATGCTGCAGGGCGGAAATCGGCAGCAGGTCGTCTTCGGCGAACATTGTCGGGCCACTGTTGGCGTACGACGCTACACCAGTTGGTCGATGTCGGTTGGCAACTCCAGCAGGCTGACGCCCTTGGGCAATCGCTCCCGATGGACTGTCACCTCATAGTCGCGAAACTGTCGCGGCGGCTTTGCGTCGTCGCGGCGACGGATTTCAACAAGCTCGAATAACTGACTGGCCCGCGCATTGCCCAACGGCGACTCGTGCTTGAAAAACCAAAGGCCGCGCGTGCTCATTTCGCCGCGGGCCGCCGAACGATCGTACTCAAACATGCCGTCGAGCGCGCGGGCCAGAAGTTGCAAGTCGTCGACGTTGAATCCGGTCTGCGCGGCCAACTGTGGCGAAATGAAGCCGTGGGCGACGTAGAGGCCGTAGGGGATAATCTCCTTGCGACCCATGGTCCGGTTGCCGCCGTCTTGATTTTTCGATTCTTCTTCCGTTGTTACAGCCATGCGCGTAATCGACTGCTCAAGCGGAACGATCGGGTCGACCGAGCGGGAAAACGCAAACTGCACAGGTCCACGTACCTGCCCGGCGTTAACGCCCGTGCTCATGACCGCGCCGAACATGCGGATGTCGAAGAACGTCTGGCACATCCAGCCTCGGGCACGTTCTTCGTTCGTCGGCTTGCCTTTTTCGGTCTTGGCTTTCGGATCGAGCTTCAGGGCGTCGTAGGCACGCTGATGTTGGTTGTTAAGGACTGCCTTTTCCTTGACATAGATGTCGAAACCACTCGACGGGCTCCCATTTGCGTCGCTTTGAACGAGGCTAATGAAATTGCGCACCTTGCGCTTCAGGCAAACGTCGGAAACGAGTCCGTGACCGGTTTCGGGATCGATGCGCGGAGCGTTGCCGGCGTCGGGATCCCCATTTGGGTTGCCGTTGATGACGTCAAACAGCAAGACGAATTCGTAACGATGAACAATTCCGGAAGCGGTGGCGGTCGGCATGTTGAAATCCTATTACAAGATTTGTTCAATGTCAGCGACAAGCGCTTGATGCATGTAAATGGTGAAACTACTCGTCCTTGAGCAGCGGCTTGAACCATGCACGAAGTTGATCGCGAATTGTCGTGGCATCTGGGCGCCTATCGTCTCCTTCAATCCAGTAGAGTGTGCCGTTCGGACCGCCGCCCTCGTCGGCGGAAAGAATCCCTAGCGCTCGATATTGTTCGCGCTTCTTTTCCCAATCCTCGCGGTATTTCGGATTGTCAAGCATTCCGAGAAATTCGATCAGCACCTGATCTTTCGGTGATTTCGCGGGGATGCGAAAATCGGGCCAGCGTTCACCGTTCGCCGGCAGTAGCACGGTTGGCTCGTATTCGTAGTCAATTCCCAGCTCAAACAGTCCATTCGCGATTGCCTCTTCACCGCGACTTCGTACCCAATGGTCCCCTCGCTTGGTCCGATAATGGTAAATAGAGGGCGGGTGGCTATCTAGCCAACTGAGTTCATGGTGGTATCCCAACGCAAATCGACTTTGATCTTCGAGTCGGAGAATTCGCGGGAGTTCGCCCCGGATCTGGGAATTGATTTGCCCTAATTCGTCGGAGATGAACCCAGGCCAGTCCCATTCGAGCTTGGGTAGGTGGGCAGTGATCATCAGACGTTGTAGTCGCCCCAAGTAGAGTCCGGGAGCAGTCATTACAGCACCGAAATAGCGCTGCACGATCTGGGCAGGCTTGTCTCGATCCTTCTCATTCCCGCGCGCCCGCGTCTGGGCGAACCCCATCAACGCCAGCATTCGTCCACAATGATATGCTCGGGAAACGTGTCGCTTGTCGATATAAAAATAGTTGTTCATGGTCTTCGATTCCTCGCGATTTCGGATCAGCCACGACTTGAGAAGTGCGTAGGAGGTTGGGTAGGGCCGTTCACCCGCGGCAACCATCGTCCGGATGCGCGCCAGGGCGCGATGTAAGATCGTGTCGGGAATTCTTGACCCGCCGATTGCAACTCTCCACCAATCGCGCATCAATGGCGCCGGAAGCTCCTTCGGATCGCGTGCGATTGAGGATCTGATCTTGAACAACGACGGGCACTGGTTCAACGACAATTCGATTCCGACGGGCACAATGATCGCCAAGTCTTGAAAATACTCGCGAAGTTTTTGCGCAACTTCGCGAACCGTGGTTTCGAACCAGTCGCGGACGACCGCGCGACCTTGTGCACCACTGAGCGTGACCGCGTAAAATGCCGAGGGATCATCGATGAGCGAGGCGCGGCCGGTCCAAAGGGAGCGGTAGAGGTCGGCTACCGTGCCGGGATCACTGGGATTGAATAATTCCGCGAGGCCGTCGGCCAGCTCGCCTGCCTGCTTGCCGCGGCCCCAATAGCACACGATCGTATCGTCGCTTAGACGGATGTGGCGCGTCGGGAGCGTAAGCTGCGGGTTTTCCGGATCGGGATAGTTCGGACTGAGAAGGCGGTTCAGCGCGGTCGAGCAGGCCTCGGCCGCCTGGCGACTGATCGGGGCGTTCTCGTTATTCTTCCAGCCGTGCGACTCAAACGCGTTGGCGTTGAACGAAACGAGACCGACACCCGCGGTCGCACCGCCGGGAACGCGCTTGATGAGCGGGAACAGGCCGATTTTGCCCACCGGCGCGCCGGTCACAAGACATTGCGACGAGGTGTCATCGGGGCCATCGCTGGCCGGGGCTTGCCGCCTTTCCTTCCAATAGTCACGCACCTTGGCACGATCATGAACCAGGCTGTCGACGTCGGGTGCGTAGACGAAGGCAAACAGGTCGTTCGATTTGCAGTCTTCCGGCAGCGTGATCGTTACTTTGCCTGCGGCGACCTTCTGCAAGAACTGCAAAACGGCGAGCACGCCCTTGTCGCGAGTCGTTTCGGCGCACTCAGTGACGAGCTTGCGAAACGAGGCCGATTTCTCTGCTCCTTCCTTCTGGGAAAAATTTTTATCGGCGGTCGGCAAGCCGAAAACGTACTTGGCATTATCGACAAGAAACGCAGCGGGAGCCTTCGTGCCCGAGCGCCCCGTCGGCTGCCGCGGGATGCGAAACGACTTGGCAACCGGCTTCGGCTTGCGTTTCCCTTCGGCCGGCGGCTCGGTGCGCGTGTCCTCAATGAGGATGAGCTTGCCGCCATCGCCGACGCGCACGAGCCAGGCCACCGGCTTCGGCTCGAAGTCGGGATCGGCCATCAAGCCTTCTTCTTGGGCCATTTGGTAAAGGGCTTGCAACATGGTTATTTCGCTCCGGCTGCGGTGCCATGGACGGTTGCCGCTGCCGCCTCCGCCGTGGGCGGCACTTCAATTACGCCGCGCTCCATGCGGGCAGCGAAGAAGACGGCGCGGTTCCCTTGCTTTTTGTAAACGATGTCCCAGAGCATCACGCCCAGGTCGAGCGATAAATCCAGTGGCGCAGGCGTGTCGGCGTCGATCGGCAGGACGTCGGCAACAAACTCGCGACAGCCCAGGTAAGGCTGCTGCCAATGCTGGCCGCTCTCTATTCGGCGCCGGAACATCTCGACGAACTTGCTGGGGTTGTCTTCTGGCCCGGCCCGATCCGTCATCGTGAAATGCGCGTCGACGCGATAGTCGACGTTACGCAGGGCGACCGTGTTGCGCTGGGCGCGATCTTCGTCGGCAAAGTACGGAGTATGCGCTCCGCCTCCGGCGAGCACCGCGGCCGTCGGAGCGACGGCACGGCTGTTGACTTCGTTACGACGGAAGGCGGTATACTCAATCGGCGCCAAGATGGCGATGCGGTCGACTTGCCATTGAATGGCCGGCTTCCACAGCACGGCTTCGAGCGCGCCTCGCGCCGCGGACGGCGTGATGCACGGGTACGACATGCGTTCGACCTTGTACTCCGGCCGAGTAAAACACGCGAGCGGGCCGCGGATGCGGACGGTAAAGGATGTATTGAGCATCATGGTTCTCGCCATTGCCCGGCTGGTAACTGGATATTTGTACACCAACAATCGACTGATGCAAGAAATTTCTACCGTGGTGGCCCACGAATCCGAATTACAATCGTAGGATTTATCTGTGGCTTGATTTAAGCTGAAGTATGTTGTATCGTGGAGATTGTACTGGCTCGTCAAGTCGATTGCAAGGGGAGATCTAATGCGCTGCCAACGACTGGCGGCCCAAGCTTGCCGCGGTGCTAACGGCCGCGTGGATTGAAACAGCTTTAATCACGCCAGCGCTGACCGACCGTCCTGGGCTCTAAGTCCAGGACGGTTTTTTATGCCACGTAGGCTTC
Source organism: Pirellulales bacterium (assembly GCA_036490175.1). Taxonomy (NCBI): domain Bacteria; kingdom Pseudomonadati; phylum Planctomycetota; class Planctomycetia; order Pirellulales; species Pirellulales bacterium. The sequence goes on from DASXEJ010000236.1 coordinate 6,938, forward strand.
TACGTTCGAGAGGCTATTGTCGTCGACTATGAGTCCGAACTCTTTTAAGTCGTAAAGGTGGGCGCACAGCGGCGTGAGCACGAAGGCGGTTTCGTTGTCATTCAGGCGTTCCAAGCCGCCGAGTGCGTGCAGTCGTGCTACATCTTGCGGAGCCGCCTGCACGAGATAAGGCTGGAGTGCGGCGAGTGTTTCGCGGTCCGGCTGGTGGCGATAGTGATTGAGTCTATCCGCCGCGTCGGCGTATGGCACGACGACGGGCACGTTGTAGCCGTCTTCGATTACCTTGCTCATGTCGGCCACGGTGGCGAAGTTGAGTTGAGCGCGCTCGGCTTGCAAGCCGCGGTCGACTGGATGCTTGCCGTACAACCGGCGAAAGTAGTTTTCGAAGATCGCCGGATTGCCGAGATCGAGAGCGCCTTCGTATTCGACGAGCATTCCGCGCGTCGTTTCTAGGCCTTGCTTGAGCACGCCGGGGGGCGGATCGGTGGGGGCTTGAAATACGACGACTTCGCCCGCTGGGTGGCCGGCAGCTGCGGTCAACAGGCCTTCGCGGTCACAACGGCCCGCTGCCTGGGCGATGCTGTCGAGCCCGGCGAGTGCGCGGAACACGACTGGAAAATCGACGTCGACGCCCGCTTCGACCAATTGCGTGGCCACGAGCCGCAACGGCTGTCGGTCGCCTTTCAATCTTCGGCGCACCTGATCGAGCACGCTTCGGCGATGCGCGGGACACATCAAGGCCGATAGATGGAATCGTCCCCGTTCAGGTAACAGCTTTGCCAGAACGCGGGCGTCACGGCGGAGATGTACGATGGCCAGAACGCGGGAATGTTGGGTGATGGCAACAGCGATCGGACCATAAGACGGTGGGCGCGGCTGGGTGAGGTCGGGCCAGTGGACTCGCACGCGCCGCGATCTGGTAGCCAGTGTCGGCGCGTCGGACACGATCTCGCGCACGTTGAGCAGGCCGGGGAAGCCTGCGCGGTCCTTGAGCGCCGGTTGCGTGGCGGTTGAAAGAACGACGCTCGCCCCATAGCGTCCGGCAAGTTCGTTTAGCAAATCGACGAGGACGGCGGTCAAGTGGATGGGAAGGCATTGAGCTTCGTCGAGGATTATCACGCTGCGCGCCAGGTTGTGCAACTTGCGGCAACGCGATGGCTGATTGGCGAGGAGCGATTCAATAAGCTGCACGTTTGTGGTGACGACGATGGGTGCGTCCCAATTCTCGGCGGCCAGGCGACGCCGGCTTTCCAGCTCTTCGTTCTGCTCGCGACGCGATTGGACGTCGATATTCGAGTGATGTTCGAGCACGTCGGCTGCGCCAAAGATGTCGCGATACACGGCGGCGGTCTGCTCGATGATGCTCGTGTACGGGATGGCGACCACGACGCGTCGCTGGCCGTGGCGGATGGCGTGGTCGAGGGCAAAGGCAAGGCCCGACAATGTCTTGCCGCCCCCGGTGGGAACAGTCAGGCTAAACAGTCCCGCGGGCAAGGTGGCCGCGCGACGGCAATCGCCCAATACGTCGGCCCGCAGGCGATTGACTGGCGTATCAGTGGGGAACCTGGCGAGGTGCGTGTGCAAACGGTCGCGCAAGGTGCCGATGCTATCGTACTGGCCACGATGCTGGGCGAGCGCTGGATCGTAGAACCGCTCGGTTTGCAGATAATCGGCGTCAACCAAAGCGGAGAAGAGCAGCCGGATCCACAGCTCAAGACGGCGTTTTTCTACGTCGTTGCGCGCAGACAGAACGGGCGGCAAGGGCGGCAGAGATTGCGGGAAGATCGCCAATGGCACGCTCGCTTGGATGCGCTGCCAAGCGTCGGAGTTGTCATTGAGTCGCTCGATCAGTGGCGTGATCGTCGTCTCGCCACGCGCGCTAAGGTTTGCGACGCCGGCGTGATGGCCAGCGATTGCTAGCGCCAATCCGATGGAAGCGCTGCCGAGTGTCCGCGCGGCTACCGCGCCGGGACCCGCGTGGTCCACGCCGACCGGCGAGCCACGAAGCCGTTCTTGAAACTCGGGAAGAAATTTTCCGAGATCGTGCCACCAGCCGACGAGGCGTCCCCAGTCACCGGCGTCAAACGCTGCCGCAAATTCGCCTGCTAGCTCAGCGACTCGTTGGAGATGGTCTTCGAGCCGTTCCCATTCGTCGAACGGGCGGCCCGGTAAACTGTGTGCGAAAAAATCGGGCATTGCCGGAGAACTTCATTATGCGACCGGCGGCTCGGGGCAAAGTGTACCTTATTGCAAATCCAGGTCGTGCAGTCCAACTAAAATCAAAGGATTATTGAGATTGGTATGAATACGCCGAAGACACGCTGAATGGGCGGAGTAGAGATCGAAACGCAATGCTCTTCTTATGGGCGCGGAAATGTTTCGCGATGTAAGTTGGAGGCACAACGCGAGTACCATTGCAAGCTCCTGCTGGTCATTTCTGAGGTGCGTTATTTACGAGCCGCAGCATTTTGTCCCAGACGGCGCTGAGCGGCCTCCGTAGAATACGGTGCCAGCCGGAGTCTTGCTGAGAGGGTGTTGGCATTCCTCGGGATATCACCCCTTGCAGACGGAGGATTGGAATGACAAGCACCGGCAGCATAAAGCC
>DASXEJ010000237.1 GCA_036490175.1 Pirellulales bacterium
AGCGTCTGCGTGCTGCCCGCGTAGCCCAGAAACACCAGGTTGCGGGCGAAGGCGAGCACCTTGTCGTTCCACTCGTGGACGCCGGCAATCTCCCAGATGTTGGGCGACTCCTGGCAAATCAGCTTGAACTTGTCGCGGAGCTTGCGGTTGCTACTCAGATCGGGCGTGGCCAACAGGCACGGCGCCGGGATCGTGGCGGCTACCTTGGCCAACAGGATTTGCAGCACCAGCGTTTTGGCCAGTTGCGTGCCCCAGACCAGCGTCATTTGCTTGGTGACCGGATCATCGAACGCCCGAAACGGCCCACGCACGTACGGCGAGCGCTTGATGAGGAACGGCCCCGGCATGGGCGTGATCTGCTCGGGCAGATGCACGTTCTCTTCGGCCCATTGCTCGGTTGAAATCCGTGGCTTGGGCTCCCACGACAGTGCCCAGTCGCGCACGATCGGCGCGAGCGTCGGAGCGTAGGGCACGGATGTTTCAGCAAAAGCAATCATGGGTTTGCGATATGCGCGCAGGCGTTCACGCACTGAATGATTCGATTGGCATCGGCAAGGTTGATGGCCTCGCCACGGTGCGCCCACATCTCGACGATGGGCGACCCTTCGGCATCAAGGACGTGGTGGACTTTGAGACCGCTGATAGTCGATGGGTATGGGTCAAGTTGCCACGGGGTAGGGCTATGGCCTGGTGACGGAGATTGGCGACCAGCCCGAATTACCAGCACCGCGATATCGGGATCGAGCGAATCCTCGTGGAACTCGTCACGTTTCAGCGTTGAGTCAATAAACCACTCAACCAATACCCGGCTGAAAGGGCCATGCAGGCCGCTCACGCCCCTAACCGTCATCGTCGGGCCGCCGCTCTTGAGCCGTACTATGTCGCCAACCTTGAACTTGCTCATCCTTTGCGCTCCATTGCATCTGCCAATTGCCCGAAGGCCGTTCCGCATGCTTTACGCACGTCGTCCACGTCCGCCCGGCAATCCGCTATGAACTTGGCGACGGCGGCCTCACCGATGCCACTCGGAAGGTGTGAGGCCATGCGATCGGGCAATTGCTCGAGCTGCACCGCCGTGATGGCGATGGCTCGTTCGCCGATCGGCTTGAGAACGTCCACGCTCACGAGCTTGCCCTCGTACTCTTGTAGCTCAAGTGCTTCGCGTCGCGCACGGACACGCATAAGGTCCGCTTGGTATCGCTGCGGACTGCCGGCGCTGGCTTCCCTTGCCGCTTTCCAGGCTTCGATTCGGCCCAGGTCGTAGCGTTTGGCAGCGCAAGGCATGCCATTGTTTTTCCAGTTAAAAACCGTGCGGGAGTCGACGCCGAAGTAATTGGCGACCGCCGCCACGGTCGTGACAATGTTCGCGCCATCAACTTCTGCGTGACCGTTGTCGACCAGCCAGTCGCGGACCGCGGATGGATCAAAGCTGCGGCGATTGCCTCTGCCAGTGCACGGCAAACCCTGCCTGACCCAGGCGGCAATTTGCTTGGGGCTCGTTCCGAGTTCCGCAGCGAGTTCGGCCGCATTCATGCCGCCCCATTGACCAAACGAAGGCCTTGAAGAGGTGCATCGGATCGATTCGAATTCTCACTCGGCTCTGTATCCCGTGGAGCGACCTTTGATAGGGCGACGATTTGGTAGCCAACGACGCGCATCACCGCGGCCAAGTCCTTGGCGTCCAGCGCATCGATGGCGCTATCATCCAGTCGTGCAAGCGCCTTCGACAATCTGCTCTGATATTTGCGCAGCATGACAATGTGACGTCGACAAAGGGCGTCCAATCGGTCGGCGGCGACGGTAGATTTCGAGCCACTAGCCATTAACCACCGCCATGCTGATGAACCCCCCCGATTCACAACTTATGCAAAAATTGACCGATAACACGGGGCCCCATCCGCCCCCGCCCCCTTGGGAAGGACCCGAGCCCTATTAGGCCGCAGACCCCTATTAGGCCGGCTCAGCAGGGCTCCCAGACGCGTATTAGGCCGGTCGCAGTTCGTCATCGCGTGACCACCCATATCAACAAAGGCACGAAGCACGCCGTAACAAGAAGCATCCCGCAGCAAGTGACCACGAACGCCCGCCAAGGCGACATCGGCTGACCCATCACGGTACCTCCCTCACCGGCCCCACGAATTCGATCGTGAACACGTAGCCGTCCGTCAACGTCACGACGTACACCACTTTCGCGACAGCCGGCGCCGTGCTCAGCGCTGACCCTGGCAGCGAGTGCCGAAAGTTGTAGCCGATCGAATCAGCCGCCCAGCCTTGCAACGCGTCGAACCAGACGGACGAAGGCGTGAGCGAACTGCTCCACGTTTGAACGTCGCCGACGGTCACCGTGCACTGGATCGATTGCACGTCGGCCGTCACGTACGGCGTGCCTTCCGCGTACGGGCTCATCGGCATGTCGGCCGCTCGGGCGCACAACATGGCGTTGCTGTTCTGGACAAACTCGCCTTTGATCTGATAGCCGCGCATCAGCGGTAGACCCCTTTTGCGAGACACGCTTTGCAGGGCCGCCATGCCACGAACGTCGTGCGGTCGGATTTCGGTCGTCCGTGCTTTTCCAGCAGCTCGGGAATCATTGGATCGCGCTCAAACCAGTCGTTTGCAAACGGCCAAGCGCTTCCGGTGGCAACGTCCGCCAAATGCTGGTATTCGATCCAGCGGCCGCATTGGCGACACTCAACACTGCGTCGGCTATGGTCCACGAAGATCAACCGCGGCGGATGCGTGCAACAGTCGTGCGTATCGCGGTAGGTCTGGCGCCAGTCTTCGGCCAGTTGGTCGAGCAGCCCGAGCCACCAGCGACGGACGCCCTCTAAGATGAGCCAAGCCGGCGTTGCCGTTGGCGGGGCCGACGGAAAACACTCCAAAACACCGCGAGGGAGGATAATCTCTTCGCTAGGGAGAATGTCCATGACGTTCATGTGATCTTGCCTACGACAGCTCCCGGCAAGAAAATGGCGCCGATGACCTCCGCCGCGTGCGGCCCGGAATAGGATGGAACCTGCGTGGCCCCGGGATAATCGTCATCCAAAAAATAAAACAACAGGGACACGAGGAACGGATTCATGCGGCCACCTCGTGGAACGCAGCGACATACTGCCGAGTGGGTCGCATCTCCCGGACAGCCCGAGGCGGCGTGGTGTCGGATTGTTCGGCGGCAAGCGGCGGCATCTTAATCCGTGACGTTGTAAAAGGGCTGCCGCTCCCGGACACCTGAGAGCGGTAGCCAGTGTCCGCGCGTCTGAGGCCACGCGGACACCCTTTTCAATCCTTGCTCAAAAAGCCGGCGGGCCTGGCGGGCCGCTTACCACCGGCTATCGCGCTCCGCGGAGCGCGACGTTTGTTTATTATTTCGATCGGCCGCCAAGTCCGCCGCGGAGTGGGCCCGGCGGACGCGTTTTCTTGCGCCGCAAGGCGGTCCCCATATGTTGGCTCGCCTGTTTATCGCTCAGACCGGAGCGCTTCAATTCCAGGTGCCATCGATCGAACCAGTCGAGTTTCGGCATACCGTGCGCCCCCAGACTTAGAAGCACGATCACCGGCTGCCATCTTCTCGCATCCATGCGTTTCTCAGCGCCCGCCGGCTCGTGCTGAAAATGTTATCGGCTGGCGTGGGTGGCCTACTTCGCGCCAGGATTGGCCAACGGCGCAGCGCGGCGACTCTCGCGATACTCGCGCACCGCGGAGCACATGACCTTGAACTCGGAAAGTCGGCGCTGCTGCTCGGCCGTGATTCTGGCCGCTGGGGCCGAGTCTGTCTGAGATGTGTGCTTGCCGTTGGCGCGCATGGCACAGGATCGTAGCGCGGAGAAGACTGCTCCGTCCAACGGGCCAAAATGAATTTCACCCAAGATTGGATAAAAATCATTTCGCGTATAGCACGGCGTTTTTTGATGTTTTTTTCGCGAGTCGTCAATTTTCGGACGGTTCGGCGGCCAGACGCCCGGCATCCGGAGAGCGAGCATGACGATCAGCGCCAGGGATGCCACTGGATGCCGACAAACATAGCGGCAGGCTCATCCCGGCCTGACAGTCCATCAGCAGCGCCGTGGACGAACCATCGCTCGGCTGACCGAAGGTAATCTCGCCAGAACCGCCTGCGCGCCGATAGTCATAAAAAATGCCTGGTAGGGGTGGCATCCCGTACCAGGCAAAACCAGAAGCGCCGTGAATGGAATCTATCGGATGAAGGTTGCACTAAGGAAGCCCCGCCGCGACTCGCCCGAAAATCGGGCAGACCAGAGCGCCGCCGCCGAAAATCGCCCAAGCCAGATCGATCCAGCCGGGAGCGGCCCGATATCGCCGCGTGTGGAGTGCTGCCATGTGGTTTAGCTTGGCTGCGTCAGGCTCTCTGATGCAGCTAACCGTCGTGAGACTGGACGAGCGTTTGGCAGCGAGTGGACCGGCTTCGCCAGCCGGAATGATGGACGCAGATAAAAAGCAAATCCCAGGCAACGCCGTGCCCGACGACCTGGTGGCAAACCGGATGCGGTTCGTAACGCATTCACCTGCGATCAATCACCACTTCATTCGGTAAGTAGCTGCGCCAGCGGACTGAAATCATCGCCAACGGAAGCCGCAAGAGTACGGTTTGCCGTAAAAGGCCGGCGTCTGCGCCGCCCGTGAGATTTACACGAGTTTCCGACGATAAACCGTGGACGGCGCGCATCGGAGCATCGCCCCGCCGGCGCAACATCCAGAGCCATCTATCAAGGCACTCTGCCGCATGCCCACAAAGCCCGTGCGCCAACTCAGGCATCGCGAACTCTGGGAAGCGTACGCGGCGAGCCGTGGCGTGGATCTGCGAAACCGCCTGATCGAGTGTTACTTGCCGCTGGTGAAGGTGATCGCGACGCGAATCTGGGCGAGGCTGCCGGACTCCGTCGAGCTTGACGACCTTGTGCAGGAAGGGGTCCTCGGGTTGGTGCAGGCCGTTGAGAAGTTCGACCTGGACCGGGCAAACTGCTTCGGGACGTATGCCACGACGCGCATCCGCGGCGCCGTTCTCGATTATCTGCGATCGACCGATTGGGCACCCCGGAAGCTGCGATCCAACATTCACAAGCTGGAGCGCGCCGCCGAGAAGCTAGAGCAGCAGCACGGGCGCCGGCCCACACAAGATGAGTTGGCACAGCAGTTGAAAATCGGCGTCAAAAAACTCGAGAAGTTGCTGCTCCAAACAGCCGGTGGACGCGTGGTCAGTATCAGCGACAAGCCGCAATCCGAGACCGGCCGTGGAAGAGAAGCGACCGATGGTGAAGCCGTGGCAGATCACCGGTCGGGCGACCCGTCGCTTTCGATTCAATCGGCCGACACGATCCGCGCGCTTTTACATGGCCTCTCAGTGCGCGATCGACAAATTATCACCGAGCACTACACGCGATGGCGGTCGATTCGTGAGATCGGCAAGTCGCTCGGTCTATCCGAGTCCCGGACCTTCGAGGTTCACCGCGAAATTCTGGCGCGCATCAAGGAACGAATCGCCAGTTCCGGCCAACTCGGCGACTATTTGTGCAAGGTCGGCCGCGCTTTGGCCTCGCGGCGAGGCGTTCGACGTGAGCGCGCGGCTTAGACCCAGCCGGCCAATACCGCGCGCGTTGATTTAACCCAGTGGATCGCGGTCCGAGCTTCGGCCGGCGACCAGGTCTTCATAGTTGCGCAGATAGATCGTCGTGATGCAGTGCCCAAGCTCGGATCCGGGGCAGACGACGATCTTCACCCGTCCCATGAATTCCGGCTCTTCGTATCGGTACGCGACTGCGTCGTCTGGCACCGGAAGGGTCTGCGGTCGATTGAACGCATCCTTCAGCTCGACGAACAACCGGCCATCGCTAATGATGACGTTGGCCTGTGGAATCATGCCGTGTTCGCCGCACGGTCCGCCCTTGAGCGTGATGTCGACCGGGCGGCTTGCGATTTCTTCGAGCGTCAATCCATTGAGCAGTTGCATTCGAACCTCCGTGTAAAACTGTGGACTACCCGAGCGGCCCATCGCCGTCGAACTGAATGCGCGGCGTGGCGTTCGAAGCAGCTCGGATCGTAGAAATTAGCATCTGGCCAGAACGCCCGTCGTCGAGTTCGACGGTGAAATACTCGCCAACTTTAAACGCCCCGCCGGGATGGCTGAATACGCCCTTCCACGAGCGACTTCCTTGCGAAAGCTCGATCGGCACGCCGGTGGCGACGACGGTGCCGTCACCAGCCTTGATCGTAGCTGAGTGCATTGTTCCCACGCCTATCCTCCAAGCTTGCCGCGGTGATCGATTCCGGACTTCACAGCATCGCGGACCAAAACCACGTACTCTTCGGCTTTGATGCCGCAATGGTCGCCGTACACGTCCTCTGCGTCGGCGATGACCTGCGAGGAATCTTCATCGCCGTTGATGCCGGCAATCCAGGCATTCGATAGCCGACGCTGCAATTCAAATGACAGGGCAGGCTGCGATCCCATTCGAGCAGCGAAATCGTGGACGGCCTTCACGGCGTGCCGGCTGGCAGCGGCGTTCGCCCGATCTTCGAAACTCATCTTCTGGTCCATTCTGTTATCCCAGGCTCCGAATGGCATTGATGACTCGCCGATGCTTCCACGCCGCGGCAATCTGAGAGAATGGCCAGCATTTGGGTGCGACGTCTGCCATCCAATCGACGATTCGGCTGACTCTCATTGGAGCCCGCCTTCTTTCTTCACTTGGTTTAGGATCGCCGTCGCGAACTTCTTCAGCTCTTGCTCAACCTCAAGCCCAGGCGCGGCACTTTCCCCGTGAGTCACGCCGATCTTACGTGCGATAAGGCTTTCGATCGCGGTCGTCAACGAACATGCGGCCTTGCCGATTGCAGCGTCCAGTCCCGCCATAATGCGCCTCTTAAATCAAAAGGATTACCGTACTCCTCGGAATGCCGCTTTGGCTACGACGTCGTCATTCAGCTTTGCCAGCGCCACCTGTTTATGAAGTCGTGTGGACACTTTTTCTATATAGCCTTGGCTTTCCCGATTGGCCGCGGCCGGGGTTGATTGCGCAACTCTATCACTTTACGCCTGGGGCGCGCTCGAGGTCGCCCTGTTGCCGCAGGTTCTCGCGAATCTGTGCCTCAATAGCTTTCGTCTTCTTGTTGGCCGCTTCCATCTCCGCATCGAGCTTGCTTTTCGCTGCGACTCCTGCGTCGCTTTTAATTCCTGAGACTCTTCGAATTCGAAGCTTGAGTTTGCCTATTTCCGCTTCTAGGCCATTCTTTTCAGCGAGCAGTTCGCGATGCTTAACCCGCAGCGAGTGCCGCTCCAACTCCGACTGGGCAGTTTCTTCCCGGGCGTGGCGATCTGCGTTGGCTCCTGCATCCGCAGCGATTTTTTCTGCGCCGCCCGCTTTCACGTAGTTCACGTACAACGATTTCAGCCACCGATTGTCCGCGGCAAATTGTGCTTCAAGCTCCGTCACCTGACGACGCTCAGCCAGCTTTTGGGCGATGTCGGCCATGTGATTCAGCCGCCAAATATCTGGTTCGCCAAACCAAAGCGATAGCGTGCCGTCCGGGGTTAATTTGCCAGTCGCATTTTCGAAGCGACGCAGCGCCCGCCACCATAGACCGTCCGTCGCGCCTGTTGAGGCTCTGGCTTCGTCCAGAATGTACGGCCGGCCATCGCCGAGCAGTGCCCACCGCAGGTCATCCGCTCCAACCTCGTCGATCCGATGGTTCTTTTTGAGTTGTGCGCGCACAGCTTCAAGTCGTTTTATTCCAGCCGGCCCAAGGGCGATGTATCCGTCTTCTGATCGCTTGCGGAGGTTCGCAAGAAATGCCTCCATCACGCGCCGCTCGGATTCGCTGGCAAGCGTCGTTGCACCATGCGAAGCAATCTCGAACGCGAGTGCGTGGTCGCCAAAGGCGTACGCGCCGATCGCCGCGTCTCTGAAGGCTACGAGTTCCTTGCTATCCTCGTCAGCATTCCCATTCGCCGCAGCAAAGACCACTAGCGCCGTCAGCGCGAGCAAATTGCGGGCTGCGTTCATGTGTTTTTCCAATAGTCGGGTGCGGCTGGACGCTGCCCGGTGCACTAATTGTCGGTCCGTTTCTTGCGGCCAGCTATACGTCTCGGCGCCCGTTCGTTGCCTTGCGGTTTCTCGGCGCTCTGGCCTCGTTGAACCAATCGAGTACGTGATTTCTCCGGTTGACGTGGCTCGCTTTCGGCTGCCTTGCTCGCGCCAGCAGCCATCTGCTCGACAACGTTCATAATGTGCTTGCCGAGCACAAAATACTTGTGGCCGCATTTAAGCAGCGGAAGGCCATGTTCGCGCAATTGATTCCACGCGGTCGTCCCGAAGCCCATCCGCCGCTTGGCCTCCGCGACGGAATAGAGTTCGACAGCCGAGACCACGCCGACGATGCCATTGGGGAAAGCCGTCGCCTGGTTGGGCTTCGTGATCGCTCGCGGCGCCATTTTCTGCGCTCCGTCGTGTTAGATTGTCGCGTTCACTTCCCGGTCGTTGCGGCGCTCGGGAGGACTGTGCGAGCCATCTGTTCTCAGTTTATGCGCGCGGGCGATGCGCTACCAGCGACCGGACGCGGAAAGTTTTTTCGAGCGCGTAATTGACAACTGCCGTCGCTCTCGGCAATGATGGTTGCACTAAAGCGCGTTCGTCCAGTACGGTTTTCCAATGACGTATCGAAACAGCCCCCGGGCTCGACTGCTTGCGAGCGGTATCCAAGCTGGTCCACGCAGGTGGACCATATGGCAAGGACCGCCGGGTTCTCTGGACGCCATCTTTGGATGGCGGACGCGCACCCAGTACCGAGTAGTCGAGCCCGGGGGCTTTTTGTGCGCGTTGGAGTGACCGAGAGAACCAATGCTACCACATTGGCCGGGCTCGTCCCGGGTGCGCCCGTACACACCAGCGGGCGCTTTTTCTTTTCTTTCCGCGCGCCGGAAAGGGCTTCCAAAATGGAAAGCCAAATCTACCAGGGCAAGTTGGCCAGCGTCTCGGATTCTGACGCCGAACTTCGCTTAAGGGCACTGGCCAATGTCGCAATCGTCGACAGCGTGACGGGGTTCGACAAGCAGGTCCTCGGTCCGTTTTCGCTCGTGGTCGCGCATGCAGTTGCGCGCGGGTACAACGGGGCCTGCGAGAAGGAGACGGTTCTCACGGACGATGGCGTTGCGATTATCCGCGCGTACTATCGATCGGAGGCGCAGTATCGCGTCGGAATGCGTGCCGAAGGCGTCAAGGGCGGCTACGTCGGCATTGGGCGCCCGCTTGACGCCGACACTGCCTGTCGCATCGCCGACCTGCTCGGTCCGGAAGGCGAGTTTGCAATTCTCGGACCAGGGCACGAACAGAACCCCGTTCGCGAGCAACGCCGAAAGGCACGCGCAGCACGGTAGCCGCGAGCTGTCAGCGCACCATCCTTGCACCCACCAACCACCAACTATCTCGCGCGGGGCCAACTCCACTTACGAGCGAGCCCAACTATGCCTCACGTAAAGGTCATCTCCGTTGCGGGCCGGGAAAATCTCGTCCTGCGCTGGCTGGATCCAATCACTGGCCAATGGAAGCAACGAACTGCTGGTACGGCCAACCGTCGCAGAGCCGATCGCGTAGCTGCGGACCTTGAAGCAGAAATTGCGGCCGGCAAGTATTCCACGCGAGATATCTCGTGGTCGGATTTTCGCACTCGCTACGAAGAAGAGCAGGCCGTGTTCCTGGGCGCCAAGACGCAAGGCATCGCCTCGACGGCCATGAATCAGCTTGAGGTTCTGCTGCGGCCCAAGCGGCTTGCCGACGTCACGACTGCCGCGCTGTCGACTCTGCAAGCCAGGATGAAAAACGCCGGACTACGGGATGCGACGATCGGCGGCTACTTGGGACACATCTCGGCTGCGTTGAAGTGGAGCGCGGACATCGGACTACTGGCCAAGGTGCCACGCGTTCGGAGGCTGCGCGGGTCGAAGGGCCGTGATAGCCTAGCCCGGGGCCGGCCGCTGACGCAGGACGAGTTCGACGCCATGCTAGCCAAGGTGCCCGACGTGCGCCCCGGCGACGCCGAGCGATGGAAACGGTATCTGACCGGGCTCTGGCTGAGCGGACTCCGCCTCGGCGAATCGCTGGCCCTGGGGTGGGATGATGCGGCAGCGATCAAGGTCGACCTGTCGGGCCGGCATCCGCGCTTCCGCATTTGGGCCGAAGCCGAGAAGGGCCGGCGTGATCGCCTGCTGGCCATGACGCCCGACTTCGCCGAGCTGATCTTGAAGACTCCCGACAGCGAGCGGCGCGGCTTGGTGTTCCCGCTCGGCCGGCAGCCTGGCGAGCAGATGACCGACAAGCGCGTGTCGCGTGCAATCACCGAGATCGGCCGGATGGCCGGCGTGATCGTCAACCAAGACCAGGACAAGCCGGCCAGTGCTCACGACATGCGGCGATCGTTCGCGACACGCTGGGCCAGTCGTGTGATGCCCGCCCTGCTCCAAAAGCTTCTCCGGCACGCATCGATTGAAACCACGCTCAAATACTACGTCGGCCTGGACGCCGACGACATGGCCGATGGGTTGTGGCAGAAATGGGGCGACGGTGAACGTTGAAGTCGGCCTGGTTGCTGGAGCGGCATTCGCGCCCGATCATGATCCAGACCTAAAAGGCCAGCCTCGCGAGACCTGGCTGGCATGCCTGCGGAGGCTTCCGGGGCGAAGTTCAGGAGCAATGGCATGGCCAGGATCAAAGTAGCCGGAGACGGGCCGCTTGATGGCCGCGAGATTCTGATTGGCGCGAATTCGGATTTCGGGAGGCACTTCGCGACAGTGTCGGATGGTGATGAAATTCTATATCACGGGCATTGGTGGACGATCTCACACGAATCCGGTGCCGACGCAGAAGTCGTTCGCCTCAAGCATCTCAGGTCCGATTGCTTGGAAATCAAGAGCGCTGCCGGAAGGCGGCTCGCCGGGGCAATCGGCGACGTGATGGTTCTGCTCGGTTCGGTCGAGCAGGCTGGCCAACTGCTTCTGGATGTAGACCGTCGTGCGTTGCTCAAGCGAACCGCCGACCTTGCGAAATGGCTGACTGGCGACTTTGATTGGCCGTCGCCGAGTTTGCTTCGGCCGGTGATCGATGAGCTGCAACGCGCGATCGACCGTCAGCCGAAACTGCCATGAGAGGACGAAATCCGAATGGTGGCCGAGCGAGACACTGGCTGCGAAATTATCGACCGCGACGGAGTCTATTTTTGGGGCACCCAGTCGCCAGGGTTCGCCGCCCATGTGCGCAAAATGAAGCGCGGGCGCCGAAAGATGCTCGATGGCATTTACCTCGGGCCAGTGGGCGCATCGTCGGAAAAATTCGCCGAGCTATTTCGTTCCACTTGGAAGCAGATTCCACGCCGCCATCGGGGCCTTCTGCGTGAGCACTGGCGGTCCGTGCCGATCGCCCAATATTGGGCACCGGAAATTCAAATCGGTATCTGGGAGAACTGTGAATATCGAACGCTGGGAGTTTGCCAGAACAAGGGTCGTAGGTTCGTGTTTCTTCCGGAAGCCATCGACAAATTTCCGGACGAGAACGTTCGGGAACTAATTGCGCACGAGCTTGCGCATGCGGTGCAACATGCCAGTGGTTGGTTCGACTACAGAGTTCCAGATGGCATGCCCCGCAATTTGGACCGGAATGAGGCTGAGGCGGATATGCTCATGGCGTACTGGGGCTTTAAGCCGGATGCGCTCGACGACTGCTTCGGGCTGTTGAGTGAGAGATAATGGACGTCGAAGGGCTGACGCCGATGGGACGAGCTGTCCATCTCGAAAGAGCTCCAGTGCGGTTCGTCGGCGGGCCCTGGCACAATCGCCACGTCTGCGCCCGTGGCGAGACAGATATTTTAGTCCCGCCAAATATCGGCCCGTTCACGGGGCTCGTCCGCTCCGATGTCGTGCCGCGCCCACCACCGCCCTCGTACTATCGATTAAGAATGATGCGCACCGAGCACGGAGCCGTATTCTTCGAATATCATCTCGACGGGTCGGACGGCGCTCCGGCCGATCAACTCGACAACGCGGACCAGGATAACGCCCGGCGAGCCGATCAGGCCTTGTCCGCCTATTATTGGCGCGTCATCCTCACGGCTTTGAGGCATTCGCGGCATAATACCCGCTTGGCGGGAAGGCCCGATCCGCGGTAGTTGCTGGAGCAGCACCATGTCCCTATTCTCCGATCAGAGTCGCTTGGATTCCATCGGAGTCGCTCATGAGCCGGCATTCAACCGTCAAGCCGCATTGCCAGAACTCAGACAACGCCCGGCAGCGGGGCACCGCACGCGACGCGCTGCTCATCACGGCCAACGAAGCGGCCGCGATGCTCACGGTCTGCACGAAGACATTGCAGCGCATCACGAGCAAAAAGCTAATCCCCGTCGTGCGCCTCGGGGCGAGCGTGCGCTACCGCCCAGCGGACGTGATCGCGTATATTGACCGGCTGGCCGCGGAGTCGGTAGATCAACACAAAGAGGCAAGCTAATGGCCAGCATCTCGACGGCCGCGGATGGCTCGCGGCGATTGCTTTTCATCGGCGCCGATGGCAAGCGCCGCGCGCTGCGGCTCGGAAAAGCCACCGACCGCGACGCGGCGCGCTGGTGCGACAAGGTCACCAGCCTGGAGCTTTGCGCGAAATTCGGCAATCCACTCGACCGTGAGCTTGAGGCCTGGGCTGCAAAAATCCCAGCCTCGTTGCATGACCGCCTATCGGATGCTGGCCTATTGATTCCGCGGCCTGGCAAGCTGCCGCTGACGTTGGCCGCGTTCATTGAGCGGTACGTCGCCAGCCGCGTGGACGTGAAGCCGGCGACGAAAGAGGTTTGGCGCCAGGGCGAGAAGGGCCTGATCGATTTTCTCGGGTCGGATCGCAAGCTCGCCAGGATCACGGCTGGGGATGCCGACGAATACCGGCTGCACATGATCGCGGCCGGCCTGTCGCCGATGACCATCCGCAAGAGGCTCCAGTTCTCGAAGACCATCTTCCGCTCGGCCATGCGACACAAGGCCATCGCTGACAATCCGTTCGAGGACATCCAGGTCAAGGCGACGATGCCAGACCGCAGTCGCTTTGTATCGATCGATGAGACCGAGCGGATGCTCGACGCTTGCCCGGACCAGGATTGGCGGTCGATCATCGCGTTGGCGAGGTACGGAGGCCTGCGGTGCCCAAGCGAAGTGCTTTCCATTGCCTGGTCCGACGTCGACTGGGAGCGTGAGACCGTTCGCGTGCCAAGCCCAAAGACGGCCCATCACCCCGGCAAAGAATCTCGGGTCATCCCGCTGTTTCCGCTGCTTCGGCCGACGCTCGAAGATGCGCTCGAGCTGGCCCCGAAAGACGCGGTCCTCATCGTCAACGAAAGGTTCCGCCGCGCGGCTGTTGGCAAGGCCGGCTGGCGGAACTGCAACCTCCGCACCACGTTCGAGAAGATCATCAAGCGTGCCGGCCTGGAGCCCTGGCCGCGGCTGTTCCATAACCTCAGATCGTCACGGCAGACCGAGCTTGCCGAGACGCTGCCGAGCCACGTGGTATGCAGCTTTATGGGCAACAGCGAGGACATCGCTAAGCGGCACTATTTGCAGGTGACTCCGGAGCACTTAGCCCGGGCAATCGCCGACGACGCCGCCAGGTGGTGTACGCGCATTTGTACGCGCGCCCGCGACGACTCGACGGAACCGGAAGGGACCACGGAAGACACAAACCCCGGAAAATCCCGCGATATTCGCACTCGGTCCACCGTAGTCCTTTCTAGTTCGCTTATTCATGCGGATGGGGAGGGATTCGAACCCCCGGTAGACTTGCGCCTACAGCAGTTTTCAAGACTGCCGCCTTAGACCACTCGGCCACCCATCCGAAGATGCCCTCGAAAAAGGGCCCTCGTCATCGAGTCTGGCGAAATTGCGGCT